>NZ_RZOL01000116.1:0-15637 GCF_004022985.1 Mesorhizobium sp. M7A.F.Ca.ET.027.02.1.1
CCGGCCGGATCCGGCATCAGGAACCCGCCTGCGACGAGCTGCCGGATCAGCGACAGCCAGAAATCCTTCTTGTGCGCCAGACCGCTGCCGAAACTCGTGAGCCTCTGGTGGTTCCTGGCAAGCACCTTCTCGGTTTCATGGCCGAGCAGGATGTCGATGACATGGCCGGCACCGAAGCGTTCGCCACTCTGCGCGATCGCCGTCAGGATGATCCGCGCCTCCGCTCCGCCGTCGGCGCGCGGTGCCTGGTCGAGGCAGGTGTCGCAATTGCCGCAAGGCTGCGCTTCCTCGCCGAAATAGCCGAGCAGCACCTGGCGGCGGCACTGCGCCGTCTCGCAATAGCCGATCAGCGTGTCGAGCCGGCCATGCGAGCGCCTCTTGTGCTCGGGCGGCGCATCCTCGTCGTCGATGAACATCCGGCGCATGCGGATATCGCCAAGGCCGAACAGCATATGCGCCTCGGCGTCCCGCCCATCGCGGCCGGCACGGCCGATCTCCTGGTAGTAGGCCTCCAGGCTGCCCGGCATGTCGGTGTGGAAGACATAGGCGACGTCAGGCTTGTCGATGCCCATGCCGAAGGCGATGGTCGCCACCATGACGACGCCTGAAAGGGTCATGAAGCTGTTCTGGTTGGCGTCACGCGCCTCCTTGCTCATGCCGGCATGATAGGCGAGCGCGGTGACGCCGTTCTTCTCGAGGAAGGCCGCCATCTCCTCCGTCTTCTTGCGCGACAGGCAGTAGACGATGCCGCTGCGGCCGGGATGGCGCTCGACGAAGCGCAGCAATTGCCGCTTGCTGTCCTGCTTGGCCTCGATGGCAAGCTTGATGTTCGGCCGGTCGAAGCCCAGCACCAGGGTCTCGACGCGCTCGGCAAACAGCCGGGCTTCGATATCGGTGCGCGTGCCTTCGTCCGCCGTTGCCGTCAGCGCGATGATCGGCACGTTGGGGAAGATGCCGCGCAGCCGCGACAAATCCTCGTATTCGCGCCGGAACGCCGGCCCCCATTGCGAGATGCAGTGCGCCTCGTCGACGGCGATCAGGCTGACATCGAGCCTGGCCAGCGCCTCGAGCATCCGCTCGGTCATCAGCCGCTCCGGCGCGAGATAGAGCAGGCGCGTCTGGCCCGAGGCGACGCGACGCCATGCGGCGATATTGGCATCGCGGTCGATCGAGGAATTGATCGTATCGGCAGCCACGCCGGCAAGCCGCAAGGCGGCGACCTGATCCTGCATCAGCGCCACCAACGGCGAAACGACAATGGTGAGCCCGCCCAGGACAAGTGCCGGGACCTGGTAGCAGAGCGATTTGCCCGCACCCGTCGGCATGACGGCCAGGACATGCCGCCCGGCCAGCAGCGCATCCATGACATCGGCCTGGCCGGGGCGGAAATCATCGAAGCCGAACACGTCCTTCAGCACGCGCCGCTTGGGATCTCGCTCGTCTGTCGCGAGGGCCGCCGCTGCCTGCATCACCGCGCGTCCACGGTCGGCGTGCTCATTGGCATGTCATAGCCGAACTCGGCGCAGAAACGCTGGACGCGGACGAGAAATGCCGGGGGCAGGCCGCCGAGATAAGTCCTGAACTCTTCATTCCTTTCCCATTTTCTCAACGAAGCCAACCGGATCGGATTGTCCGGATCCTCGCTGAAACGAATGCGCGGTGTCAGTCCGAACGACTGCGCGATTTTGTCCTGCTGCGCATCGGGCACGCCGATCATGTCTTCGTAGCGGACAAAGAGTATCTGCCGGTGCGGTTGTGCATTCTTCAGCCGGGTCAGCGCGTCGTATTCGGCCAGCCAGCGATGCGGCGTGACGTGGAACCGACGCTCGTTGCGTGTTTGCGGATGCGAACTTGTCAGCGTGTCGAACGGATGGCGCACGCAATAGATCAAGCCGATGGAGGGAGGGAGCTTCGCCAGATGCGCAAAACCGCGCGCATCGCGCTTGACGACGAGGTTCGATTCCGGCCGGTCCAACATGTCCAGCATTGTGTATCGCGCTTCGGGCGGATGGACGAAAATGTCCTCGAAACACCTCATCAGCCGCTGTGTCAGCGTCGTCCCGCTGCGCGCGCAGCCCGTAATGAAAATTCTGTTGGCGGGCGCCGCGCGTGCGTATGTGCGTCTTTGCACGCGCTGTTTCAGAGACAGCGGCACGAACCGCAGAAACTCGCGCACAACCCTTCGCGCGGCCGCTCCACACGCAGCCTCAAGCCTGTGAGCGCCCTTCATCCGCAATTCCGCTGGGCCGCCCGGCGCGAAACGCGCCGCTTGGGGTCCATGGCCAAGATACTCGTCGCCGATATCAGCATCAGGCAGACACCGGGCTGGAATTCCGTGGACTGGAGAGGATGTGGAAACGGGTCAAGACGACTCTCCGTAGGGGTACTTTGGCTTAGCCCAGCGGCCATCGGATCACAACAGGGTCGCTCGTCGGCACGACACCAACAACGGTCTCAGCCTATCCGCCACCCGCCATTGACTGGAATGACCGCGCCGGTGACGAAGGAGCCTGCGTCCGAGGCGAGCCATAGCACCGCTCCCGCGATATCGGCCGGTGTTCCCGGCCGCGCCATCGGCGTCTCGGCGACGATCGCCGCGACACGATCCTGCGGCCAGGCACCGGTGAATCCCGTGTCGGCGATGAACCCCGGAGCAATGACGTTTGCCGTAATGGCGCGCGGTGCCAGTTCGCGTGCCAGCGCGTAGGTTAGGCCGTGCAGGCCGGATTTCGCGGCTGCATAAGCAAGGCTGCCTGGCCGGCTGCCGCCGGTCTGCGCGCCAATCGAACCGATGTTGATGACGCGCCCCCCAGGGCTCGCGAGCAAGGGCGCCACTGCGTGAGTCATCAGGAAGCTGCCTTTGAGGTTGGCCTCGATGAGGGCATCCCAATCGGCCTCGGCGTCCCCGATCGGAGTCGAGAGGCTGATGCTTCGGGTGAATCCGGCTGCGTTCACGAGGACGTCGACCCGGTCGAGGGGAGCCAGCGCCGCTTGAATCTCGTGACGTTTTCCCACATCCGCCCGCCGCCATGAGGCGTGCGGACCGAGCCTTTTCGCGGCCTTGCGGAGGCGATCCTCGTCACGGCCAATGAGAACGGCAGCATAACCCGCTTGCTGCATCGCTTGCGCTATGCCGAACCCGATGCCGCTGGCTCCGCCGGTTACGACTGCGACTCTTTTATCCTTCGACATCTGAAACTCCCATGCGTTGAACGATGCCCTTCAGATGGTTATGAGAACGCGATACGTCGAATACTGTTTATGTGCCCTTATGATATGATGGATATATCGCATGTTGAGCTTGCGCCAATTCCAGCAATTCCTCGCCGTTGCCGAAGCCATGAGCTTCCGGCGAGCCGCTGAGCGGCTGAACATGGCGCAGCCGCCATTGACTGCCGCAATCCGGCTGATGGAGGAAGAGCTTGGTGTAAAGCTTTTCGAGCGCACCAATCGAATCGACAGCCTGACCGTGGCCGGTGAGGTACTGCGGGAAGAAGCGCAAAGAACGATCGTCCAGGCCGAACGCGCCATGGCTCTGACGCGACGCGCGGGCGCCGGCGAGATTGGGTCGCTGCGCATCGGCTTCGTCGCCAGTGCCGTGCGGCAGCTGCTGCCGACTCTGATCGCCGCATTCCGGGAAAGTCACCCGGGAGTTGTGCTGGAGCTCGAGGAAGCTCCGACAGCCCGGCAGGTTGCTGCACTTCTCGACGACCGCATGGACATCGGGATCGCCGCTCTCCCGCTCCCGCCCAGCGCCGTGCAACGCATCACAGTGCAAACCATGGTCAGGGACCGTCTGGTCGCGGCCATTCCGGCGCGCCACAAACTGGCTCTGGCACCGGACGATCCGATCGCTTTGGCCGCACTCGCAAATGAACCCTGGATTCTCTTTCCGCCCAATGAAGGCCCCGGCCTTCATTCAACGATCCTGCAATCCTGTGCGCAAGCCGGCTTTACGCCACGGGTTGCCCAGCGCGCGGTCCAGATGGAGACCATCGTCGGTCTTGTGGCAGCGGGCCTTGGAGTTGCCTTGGTGCCGGGCCTGTTCGGCGAGGCAGGTCGCGAAGGCGTGGTGTTTCGGGATTTGGCTGGAGCCGGTTCGCCGATTCCCTACGAGGTCGCGCTGGCCTGGCGGACGGGCAACAATCGTCCCGCCTTGGAGGCCTTCATCCGGACAGGGCATCGTGCCTCTGACAAGAGGTAGAGGCTATCCTTCCCTAACGACACCTTTACCTCGCTGGATTCCTTTACCCAGCAATGTAAGCTCGGCTCCGCTAGCCAGGGAGGATGCGATGCTGCAGACCAGACAGGATGTTCTCGGCGAGCGGTTCCACCTGCAGCGCGCCGCCTTCGAGGCGCAGCCTTTCCCCAACTTTGGCATCCGCAAGGATCGCCTGAAACGCCTGCTGGCGCTGACCGAGCGGCATGAAGCCGACATCTGCACCGCCATCGACGCCGACTTTGGCGGCCGTTCGGCACACGAGACGCGCCTTGCGGAACTGTTCGTCGTGCGCGCCGGCATCCGCCACGCGCTGTCGCATGTCAGGGGCTGGATGCGCGAACGCCGCGTTGTCACCACCATGCCGTTCCTGCCCGGCCGAAATCGCCTCGTCCCGCAGCCGCTCGGCGTCGTCGGTATCGTGTCGCCCTGGAATTATCCTTTCCAACTCGCCGTCGCGCCGGTGACCGCCGCCCTTGCCGCCGGCAACCGCGTGCTCATAAAACCTTCCGAATTGACGCCGGCATTCTCAGTGCTGCTGGCCAAACTCGTTGCCGAGCATTTCGCATCCGATGAGCTCAGCGTCATCACCGGCGATGCCGAGATGGGCAAGGCCTTCGTGTCGATGCCTTTCGATCATTTGCTGTTCACCGGCTCGACCGCGGTCGGACGCCAGGTCGCGATCGCCGCGGCCGCCAACCTGACCCCGGTCACGCTCGAACTCGGCGGCAAGTCGCCGGCAATCTTCGATCCGTCCTGCGATCTTGACGCGGCGGTATCCAGCATTGCCTATGGCAAGCTCTTGAATGCCGGGCAGACCTGCATCGCGCCGGATTATCTGCTGGTGCCGAAGGGGCAGGCAGGCACGGTCGCTGTCAAGCTAGCAACGGCGATCGCGAAGCTCTACCCGACCTTGCGCGACAACCCCGATTATACCGCCATCATCAGCGACCGGCACCACCAGCGCCTGCGCGACATGATCACTGAAGCGCGTGACGCCGGCGCCGATGTCACCGAAATCAACCCGGCCGGCGAAGAGCTGGGTGGCAAAAGCCGGAAGCTGCTGCCGACCCTGGTCCGCAACGCCGGCGCAAACCTGCGGCTGATGCGCGAGGAGATTTTTGGGCCGGTGCTGCCCATCGTAGAATACACCGGGATCGACGAAGCGATCGCGCATGTGAACGGAGCGGAGCGCCCGCTGGCGCTCTACTGGTTCGGCCGCGACAGCGGCAATCGTCAACGCATCCTGCACGAGACTATTGCCGGCGGTGTCACCATCAACGACTGCATGCTGCATCTGGTACAGGAAAACCAGCCTTTCGGCGGGGTCGGCGCCAGCGGCATGGGCGCCTATCACGGCGAGTGGGGATTCCGGACGTTCAGCAAGGAGAAGCCGGTTTTCACACAGTCCCGGCTGAGCGCCGGAGCCTTGTTGCGCCCGCCCTACGGCAAGACGTTCGAGCGGCTCTTCAGCCTCCTGCGTCACATCACCTGATCGAGCGAGCGCAGCCTCCGGTTCGTCGTGCCATGCAGCGCCGGCGCATTAAGACTATCTTCACCACGGTGCGGCAGGGTCCTCATCCTGCGGTGATGTCTTGAGTACCGCGGCGCCACAAGCGCCCAGGCAACAGACCCGCGCCTCTTTCGGGGTGCGGGTCATTCCCGCTCGATCTCTTACCCTTGGCTAGCCGAGGAAATCGGCCCGGTGCGGCGTGAAGCTGTCGACCAGCCGCCCTGCTTCCAGCGCCTTGACGCCGTGCACCAGACCGGACGGCACAATGAAGCTGCCGCCGGTCTCGATGGTTTCGGTCCTACCGTCGATGGTCACCTCGAAGCGGCCTTCGGCGACATAGCTTGCCTGGACATGCGGGTGCGAATGCAGGGCGCCGACGCCACCCTTGTCGAAGCCGAATTCGACCAGCATCAACTCGTCGGTGTGCAGGAGAACGCGCCGCCTGTTGCCGTCTGGCGTCTTCGTCCAGGCGCCCTCGCCGGCTTGCGCGAAAATCTTTGCGGTCATCGTTGTCTCCTCAGAGCAATTCCAGGAAAAGTGTGAAACGGTTTTCCGTCCGGAATTGCGTTAAAACAATGAGATAGCGCGGTTCAGCGTTTCCGCTAAACGATGAACCTCGCTAGCGCGCCAGCCAGCCGCCATCCACCGGCACCACCGCTCCATGCATATAGTCCGATGCCGGCGCCAGCAGGAAGACGGCGGCGTCGCCAATGTCGCCCGCTTCGCCCCAGCGGCCGGCCGGGATACGCGCCAAGATGGCGGCGCTGCGGTCGAGATCGGCGCGCAACGCCTGCGTGTTGTTGGTTTCGATATAGCCTGGCGCGATGGCGTTGACGTTGATGCCTTTCTGCGCCCATTCGCAGGCGAGCAAACGCGTGATGCCGAGCACGCCATGCTTCGAGGCGGTGTAGGACGCGACGCGAATGCCACCTTGGAAACTCAGCACCGAGGCAATGTTGACGATCTTGCCTTTCCGTTCAGCGGCCAAGGCACGCCTGGCAAAGCTTTGGCAGAGCAAAAAAACCGTCTTCAGATTGACATCCATGACGTCGTCCCAATCGGCCTCGCTGAGATCGACGGCATCGGCGCGGCGGATGATGCCGGCATTGTTGACCAGCCCGTCGAGCACGCCGCTTTCGACCCAGATGCGGTCGTGCAACGGGCCGGCGGCCGAAATGTCGGCCAGGTCGGCGCTCACCGCCTCGAATTGCCCGCCGACTGCGGCGACCTTGTCTGCCGTATCGTCCATCGACGAGCGGCCGACGCCGACCACCGCGCCCCCGGCGCGTGCGATCGATACGGCGATGCCCTGGCCGATGCCGGTGTTGGCGCCGGTGACCAGGATACGTTTTCCGGCAAGGCTGAAGGGGTCGCTCACCGCAGATCGCCCAACGCCACCGGGTCGACATCGGTATAGTCGACATTGTCGCCAGCCATCGCCCAGATGAAAGCATAATTGGAAGTGCCGGCGCCGGAGTGGATCGACCATCCCGGCGACAGCACCGCCTCCTCGTTGCCCATGACGATATGGCGCGTCTCGTCCGGCTCGCCCATGAAGTGGAAGACGCGTGCCGTCTCGGCCAGGTCGAAATAGAGATAGGCCTCCATGCGCCGGTCATGCACATGGCACGGCATGGTGTTCCACACCGAGCCCGGCGCCAGCTGAGTCATGCCGACCACCAGCTGGCAGGTTTTCACGCCCTCGGCATGGATGAACTGGAAGATCGAACGCTCGTTGCAGGCATCCTTGCTGCCGAGATCGAGGCGCTTGGCGTCGCCGATGCGGATCAGCCGGCTGGGCCAGGCCTGATGCGCCGGCGCGCTGAGCAGATAGAATTTTGCCGGCGCGGCTATGTCAGCAGAGGCGAACGACACATCAGCGGTGCCCATGCCGAGATAGAGCATGTCGCGCGCCTGCAATTCGAAGGGCTGGCCGCCGGCGTTGATGACACCCGCACCACCGATGTTGACGGCGATCAGCTCGCGACGGTCGAGAAAGTTCTTGGTGCCGGTCGGCTTGATCGCTTCCAGTTGAAGCGGTGCGCCAGTCGGCACGGCGCCGCCGACGATCATGCGGTCGTAATGTGTGTAGGTCAGGCTGATGCGGCCGGGCTGGAATAGGCCGTCAATGTGAAAGTTGTGGCGCAGCTCATCGGTTCCCATCGCCGCGGCGGCGACCGGGTCGATGGCAAAGCGGGATGTATAGTCGGTGTGGCTCTGGTTCATTTCAATCCTGACTTGAGATGGGTCATTCGCCGGCGGCGGCCTTGACCGAACTGGCATAAAAAGCCTGACGCGCATGCAGGCGTTCGCGGTAACGCTGCTGGCTGGCGGTGAGGTGCGCGCGCATCGCCTCTCGCGCGGCCTCGGCATCGCCTGAGGTGATGGCGTTGAGGATCACCAGGTGCTCGCGCTGCAGTCCGCGCTGGTAGCTATCGGATTGCGCCAGTTCGGTGGACCAGGGCGAAGTCACGTCGCACGGGATGGCGCGCCGGCCGAGCACGTCGAGCATCTCGACATAGAACGGGTTGCTGGTGGCGCTGGCGATGGCGCGATGGAAGGCGAGGTCGGCCGGACCGGTCGGCTCGCTGGCAAGCAGCAGCCGCTCGAATTCGAAGAAGGCTTCCTGGATCGCCGCCTCCTGCGCGGCGTTGCGACGGACTGCGGCGATCCCGGCCGATTCGATCTCGATCGCGAGGCGCACCTCGAGCACGTTGAGCGCGATCGAATCCTTGGCTCCCATATCGGCGGCCAGCGCGCCGAACATCGTCGAGATGTGCTCGGTGACGAAGACACCGGCACCTTGGCGCGGCTCGACCAGCCCGTCGGCGGCAAGCTTGGCCAGCGCCTCGCGGATGACGGTGCGGCTGACGCCGAAGGTTTCGGTCAGTTGGCCTTCGGTCGGCAATTTATGGCCGGGCAGGATCTCACCCGCCTGCAACTGCTTGCGGATCGTCGTGACCACTGTCTCCGACAATTTGGGTTTTCTCTCGACCCTGAGGTCGGTTGCGGTGTCCGATGCCATGTCGCCCCTATTTGAAGACGCTCGGTAGCCAGAGCGAAATGGCCGGAATGTAAGTGACGAGCCCCAGTACCACGAGCCCGGCCCCGTAGAACGGCCAGATCGAGCGCATCGCTTCCCAGACGGATATCTTGCCCACTGCGCACGCCACGAACTGCACAGCGCCCACCGGCGGCGTATTCAGCCCGATGCCGAAGTTGAGGATCATGATAACGCCAAAATGCACCGGGTCGACGCCGTAGGCTTGCGCCACGGGCAGGAAGATCGGCGTACAGATGATGATCGTCGGCCCCATGTCCATGAAGGTGCCGAGGAACAGCATCAAGACGTTGAGCAGGAGAAGCACGACCAGCGGATCGTCCGAGATCGCGTTCATGGAGGCTATGAGCGCTGCCGGCACTTTCAGGAAGGCCATCAACCACGAGAACGCCGCCGCCATGCCGATGATGAGCAGCACCATGGCCGTGGTGCGCACGGCACCATGGGTGGCATGAACGAAACCTTCCCAAGTCATCTGCCGGTAAACGAAGACAGTGACGAGCAACGCATAGATGACCGCGACACAGGAACTCTCGGTTGCCGTGAAAACGCCCGATCGTACGCCACCGAAGATGATCGCGATCAGCAGCAGGCCGGGCACCGCGACAGCGAAGAGATGCGCGACGGCGGTGAAGCCCGGAAACGGCTCGGTCGGATAGCCGCGGGAGCGCGCCACGAAATAGGCGGTGATCATCAGCGACAGGGCCAACAGCAGGCCCGGAATGATGCCGGCCGTGAACAGGTCGGCGATGGAGATCTTTCCACCTGCCGAGATCGAGTAGATGATCATGTTGTGCGACGGCGGCAGGAGCAGCGCGATCAGCGCCGCCATCGACGTGACGTTGACGGCGTAATCCGCTCCATATCCACGCGCTTTCATCTGCGGGATCATCAAGCCGCCGACCGCCGCTGCCTCGGCCACCGCGGAGCCGGAAATGCCGCCGAACAGTGTAGCGGTCGCAATGTTGACCTGCCCGAGGCCGCCGCGCAAATGGCCAACGAGCGAGCCGGCGAAGGCAACGATCTTGCTGGCGATGCCGCCGCGCACCATCAAGTCGCCGGCATAGATGAAGAACGGAATGGCCAGCAGCGAAAAGACGCTCATGCCGGAATTCAGGCGCTGGAACACGATGAGCGGCGGCAGGCCCATGTAAAGGACGGTGGCAAAGCTTGCGACGCCGAGGCAGAAAGCGATCGGCGTGCCGATAAGCATCAGAAGGGTGAAGACGCCGAAGAGGATCCAGAGTTCCATGCCGTCAGACCTTCACGTTCGCCGTGTCGAGTTCGGTTGCAACTTCCGCCGGCGGCAGTTCATCGAGCACATCGTCGATCGGCGCACCGGAGAGACGAAGCACGATGCGCTCCAGCGTGAAGAGCACGACGAGCACGCCTCCCGCGACCAGCGGGACGTAGTCCCAGCCCCCGGATATGCCGAGCGACGGCAAGGTAGCGCCCCAGGTCAATGCAACCAGTTGGCTGCCATACCAGATCATACCGATGCCGAAGGCGAGCGCGACGAGGTCCGAGATCATCCGCAGCCAACGCTTGCCGCCTTTGGGCAGCACGTAGAGCAGGACGTCGAAGCCGAGGTGATAGTTCTCGCGCACCCCGACGGCAGCGCCGAGGAAAATGAACCAGCTCATCAGCATCACCGAGCCCTGCTCGGTCCAGCTTGGCGAGCGGTTCAGGACATAACGACCGAACACCTGCCAGGCGACGAAGGCGGTCATCAGCACCAGCCCGATGCCTGCGACCCATAGCGCCGCTGTGCTGACGCGCGACATCATGCGCGCGACGCCGGACAGGGGCGGTCTGTGTTCTGGGCTGGAGGTCACCGGTTCTCTCCGCAAGAGGATGGCGGCGTGGAATGCCCGCGCCGCCGCTTGATCACTGCACGGCCTTGATGGCTTCGACCATGGCCTTCAGCTTGTCGTCCTTGACGTGCTTCTCGTAGACCGGACCCATGGCGTCGATGAAGGGCTGCTTGTCCGGCGTCGTGATCTGCGAACCGGCCGCCTCGACCTTGGCGCGCGATTCCTTGACCTTGGCGGTCCACAGCTCGCGCTGCCTGGCGACGCTCTCCTTGGCGGCCGCCTTGAAGATCGCCTGATCCTCCGGCGTCAGCTTGTCCCAGCTCAACTTCGCCATGACGAAGGCTTCCGGCACCATAGTGTGCTCGTCGAGCGAATAGAACTTGGCGACTTCCGCATGCTTGGCGGTGTCGTAGCTCGGAAAATTGTTTTCCGCGCCGTCGATGACCCCGGTCTCGATCGCCGAATACACCTCGCCATACGGCATCGGCGTCGCGTTGGCGCCGAGTGCCGCCACCATGTCGACGAAGATGTCGGACTGGATGACGCGGAACTTCATGCCGGACAGATCGGCTAATGAGTTGATCGGCTTCTTCGAATTGTAGAAGGAGCGCGCGCCACTGTCATAAAAGGCGAGCAGCACCAGCCCGACCTGTTCGAACGCCGCCGCGATCTGGTCGCCGACCGCCCCGTCCATGACCTTGTGCATATGGTCTTCCGAGCGGAAGATGTAGGGCAGCGAGGGCACCGTGGTTTCGGGAATGAGCCCGTTGAACGGCGCCATCGAGATGCGGTTGAGGTCGATCACGCCGGTGCGAACCTGCTCGATCGTGTCCTTTTCTTCGCCGAGCTGCGCGGAATGATAGAGCTCGACCGCATAGCGGCCGGCCGTACGCTCCTTTACAAGCTCGCCGAAATATTTGACTGCCTCGACCGTCGGATAGCCGTCCGGGTGGGTGTCGGACGAGCGCAGAACCGTCTGGGCGCTTGCCGTTCCGGCCATCAGTGCGGCGGCGAGTAGCGCAGCTCCCGTCAGTCTTGAAAAATGCAACATGGTTTCCTCCCTTTGCATTGCGGGCGAGTTGCCCCTTCAGAGCCGATACGCCTTTTTCGCCAGCGTATAGGTCAGTTCCCGCGCCAGCTCATACGCCTCGTCCTCGCGCAGCCGATGCTCGGCGACGAGACGCGCCAGGAACGCGCAGTCGACTCGCCGCGCCACATCGTGACGCGCCGGGATCGACGGAAAGGCACGGGTGTCGTCGTTGAAACCGACGGTGTTGTAGAAGCCGGCCGTCTCGGTGGTCATCTCGCGGAAGCGCCGCATGCCTTCCGAGCTGTCGTGGAACCACCATGCCGGCCCGAGCTTCAGCGCCGGGTAGACACCGGCCAGCGGCGCCAGCTCGCGCGCATAACTGGTCTCGTCGAGCGTGAACAGGATGACGGTGAGGTCGCGCTCCAGCCCGACGCAGTCGAGCAGCGGCTTCAGCGCCGTCACATAGTCGGTCCTGGTCGGGATATCGAAACCCTTGTCGCGGCCGAATTTCTGGAAGATCGCGGGCGAATGATTGCGCCAGGAGCCGGGATGGATCTGCAGGACCAGTCCATCGTCGAGGCTCATCTTGGCCATCTCGGTCAGCATCTGGGCGCGGAACAGTTTTCGCTCGCGCTCATCGTCGGAACCACGGCGAATCCGATTGAACAGCTCTTGCGCCGCCGCATCCGAAAGATTGGCGGTCTCGGCCGTCGGATGGCCATGATCCGACGAAGTCGCGCCGAAGCTCTTGAAGAAGGCACGCCGCTGGCGATGCGCATCGAGATAGCCGGCCCAATTGCCGGTGTCGCAGCCGGTGATCTCGCCGAGCCGGTCGAGATTGGTTGAAAACCCTTCGAAATCGGGATCGACGACAGCATCCGGCCGATAAGCGGTGACCACACGGCCCTGCCAGCCGCTGTCGCGGATCATCTGGTGCCATTTGAGATCGTCGAGCGCGCCTTCCGTGGTCGCGATGACCTCGATGTTGAAACGCTCGAACAGCGCGCGCGGGCGAAAATTCTCCCACTGCAGCAGCGTCGCGATGGTGTCGTAGTGGCGGTCGGCGGTCGCCGCGGTCAGCGGTTCGTCGATGCCGAACAGATCGGCAAGCACATGGTCGAACCACAGCCGGGTCGGCGTGCCCCGAAACAGATGATAATGCTCGGCAAAAAGCCGCCAGATCGCCCTGCCGTCGGTCTCGACCGGCGCGCCGTCGAGCGTCGCCACGCCGAGATCCTCGAGGCGGACGCCTTGGCTGAACAGCATGCGGAAGATGTAGTGATCCGGGACGATGAGCAGTTGCGCTGGATCCGGGAATGGCTCGTTCAGCGCATACCAGCGCGGATCGGTGTGGCCATGCGGGCTGACAAGGGGCAGGTCCTTGATCCCGGCATAGAGATCACGGGCAACCGAGCGCGAATGCGCCTCGGCGGGAAACAGCAAATCCGCATGGGTCAGTGCCACGGTCATCCTCCCAAGGCCACTATCGGTAGGGGCGGCAAGAAATAATGTCAACATACAAAAATGCGATTGTTGTATGATGACTTTTCGACCCATTGTGTGGCAGGAAATCGAATGTTACGCCGCTTTGCCGATCCCTGCCGAGGCCACTCATGTCATCCGACCAGACCAGTCGCACCACGACGACCGAACGCCTTTCCACGAAGACCGTGCGCGCACTGCCTGCCTCGATCGCGACACCTGCGTATGATCGCAGCCGCGTCGTCCCGGGCATTGTGCACCTTGGTGTCGGCGCCTTCCACCGCGCCCATCAGGCAGCCTATGTCGACGATTGCCTGGCGGCAGGCGAGGCGGATTGGGGCATAACAGGCGTTTCGCTGCGCAGCACCGACACGCGCGACGCTCTCACGCCGCAGGACGGGCTCTACACGCTGGCGATCAGAAGCAGTGGAACCGAAAAGCTTCAGGTCATCGGCTCGATCGGCGCGATGCTGGTGGCGCCCGAAGACCCCAGCGCTGTGCTGGCCACGCTGACCGATCCGCGCACCCGCATCGTCACGCTGACGATCACCGAAAAAGCCTATCTGAGGGCGGCAGGCGGCGGATTGGACGCCGCCCATCCCGATATCGTCCATGATCTGGCCAAGCCCCGGATGCCGAAGACAGCGCATGGTTTCCTGACCGAGGCGCTTGCCCTGCGACGCGCCGCCGGCACGCCGCCCTTCACTGTCCTGTGTTGCGACAATTTGCCGGCCAACGGCGCCACGCTGCACCGGCTGTTGGTCGAATTCGCCCAGTTGCGAGATGCCGGGCTCGCCCAATCGAGTGATGTCGGAATTGCCGACCACATCGCACACCAGGTCGCGTTTCCCTCCAGCATGGTCGATCGCATCGTGCCTGCAACCACCGACGCCGATCGGGCGCGGATCGCTGAAGAACTCGGCGTCGAGGATGCCTGGCCCGTGATGACCGAGCCGTTTTGTCAGTGGGTGGTCGAAGATAAGTTCCCGACTGGCCGGCCCGCGTGGGAACAATTCGGCGTCACCATGGTTCGCGACGTCGGCCCGTTCGAGGACATGAAGCTCAGGCTGCTCAACGGCTCGCATTCGGCCATCGCCTATCTTGGCCTGCTCAGCGGTCATGCCACCGTCGACCGCGCCTTCGCCGACCCGGCGATCCGCCAATTCGTCGATGCCTTGTGGGCCGAAGCCATCCCGACCCTGCCCGAGGATGCCGGATTGGACACGAGCGCCTATATTGCGGAGCTCGCGGAGCGTTTTTCCAACACTGCACTTGCCCATCGCACGGCGCAGATCGCCAATGACGGCAGCCAGAAACTGCCGCAGCGCATCATCGCTTCCGCCATCGAATGCCTGGAAGCCGGTACCGAACTGGTCCATCTGACCCTGGTGGTGGCTGCCTGGATCGCCGCCTGCGCCGCGCGAGGGAAAACCTTGCCGGAGGGCCATTTCACCGATCCGCTCGACGCGGCGTTGACGGAATTTTTGAGTGAGCAACTGCCGGCCAACGAAACCGTGACCGCGGTGTTCGACCTGGCCGGCTTCGCTGGGGATCACGCCGAACGCCAGACGTTGATCGAACTTGTGGCTGTGCATCTCGTCCACCTGCGACGCGACGGTCCGACCTTGGCCTTCGCCGCGCTCGGCATAGATATGAAGTAGTCATCAACCAGACTTGGTGCGGGTCCGAACCAACTCGATTCAGGCTTATTTGCCGACCGAACCGTCCAGCGTTTGCCGGGAAGAATACTCCGTGCCTTTTGAATTCCAGAACAATCGCACGGCCTTGCCGACGAGGTTTTCGTAGGGAACGAAGCCGACCATGAATCGGCTGTCGGAGGCATTGTCGCGATTGTCGCCCAGCATGAAATAGTGGCCTTCGGGCACCTCAAATTCCCGCGTGTTGTCGCCGATGGAACTGTCCGTCAGGTCGAGAACGAAATGGGTGACACCACCCGGCAGGGTCTCCCGTTCAAGCCTGGCAGGTTGCTCGCGTTCCTCGTAGGAGAAAGTGCCTGCATCCTTGAGGCCGACGGCCACATCGTTGATGTGCAGCACGCCATTGACCATCTGGATTTTGTCCCCGGGAAGACCGACGATCCGCTGGATGTAATCCACGCTGGGGTCGGGCGGGAATTTGAACACCACCACATCCCCTCGCTTGGGCTCCGCGCCGAACATGCGGCCTTCTATCGGCAACAGATTGAACGGCACGCTGTAGCGGCTGTAGCCATATGCGAATTTGGAGACGAAGAGATAGTCGCCGCCTTGCAATGTCGGCACCATACTGCTGGATGGTATCGAAAACGGCTGGAACAGGAACGAACGGATCGCAAATGCAGCCGGATAGGTAGTCAGAAAGACAAGCACCAGCACCCAAAATCCGTGCGCATACCATCTCACCGGCTTGAACCGATGGGCGAAGGGCAGGACGAGCGCTGCCCCCAGGATCATCGAACCGATACCTGAAAAATTGGCCAGCCAGGCAAGATCGGTTCCCGGCAGAACCGGAAATCCGG
>NZ_RZOL01000117.1:0-15592 GCF_004022985.1 Mesorhizobium sp. M7A.F.Ca.ET.027.02.1.1
ATATTGGTTCTTAATACAGACATGACCCTGGACCAGTTGCGCATTTTCGTCGCCGTCGCCGAGCGCGGCCATATGACCAAGGCGGCGGAATTGCTGGGCATTTCGCAGTCGGCCGCATCGGCCGCCATCCGGGCGCTTGAAGAACAGCACGGCGTCCATCTGTTCAACCGCGTCGGCCGCAACATCGAGCTTGCCCAGACCGGCCACCGGTTCCTGCCGGAGGCCAAGGCCGTGCTCGAGCGGGCCGCCGCCGCGCGCAATGTGCTGGAGCATGTCTCGCAGACCGTCACCGGCAGCCTCTCGATCGCCGCCAGCCAGACCATCGCCAGCTACTGGCTGCCGCGCCGGCTGGCTTCCTTCCACGAAGCCTATCCGGCCGTCAGGCTGAGCGTCTCCATCGGCAACACCAGGCAGGTCGAGGCCAATGTCCTCGATGGCGCGGCGGATCTCGGCCTGGTGGAGGGGCGCACCGAGTCCGACATATTGCGCCGCACCAAGGTCGACGTCGACAGGCTGATCCTGGTGGTTGCCAGCGCGCATCCGGAGATCCCCGAAATCGCGCCCGGCCGCCCTGACATCACGGGCCTGCGCTGGATCATCCGCGAGGGTGGTTCGGGTACGCGCGAGGTGCTGGAGGATCTGGCGCGCCACGAAGGGATTTCGCTCGCCGACCTCCAGATATTCCTGGTGCTGCCGAGCAATGAAGCTATTCGCCAGGCCGTCGAGGCGGGGGCCGGCGCCACCATCATTTCCGAACTTGTCGTGGCGCGCGCCGTCGCCGAAGGCAGTCTCAAATCGGTGCCGCTCGACTTGCCGAAACGCGACTTCGCCATGATCGCCCATCGCGATCGCCAGGCAAGCCTGGCCCAGATGGCGCTCAAGGCGCATCTGGGTACGTCGGATCAACGGTGAGGGTTCGCTGAGATTCAGGTCAGGCCGAGTCGAAAATGGCTGATGCCGAGAACCGGAGCGGAGCGTACTTAAAGTACGTGAGCACCGGAAGCGCAGGTATCAGCCATTTGCAAGCCGGCATCACCTGAATATCAATGGACCCGGTCAACCGAACTTTCGCTGCGCATCCAGCGCCAGGCCAAGTCCGACCGAGCCGAACATGTCGCCTTCGATGACGGATGCCTGCGGCACCAGCGACAGGATTTCTCGCCTTGCCAGCGGGATCGCGGTCGATCCGCCGGTCAGGAATACCGCGGTGATGTCGGATGGCTTCACCTCAGCGTCCCGGATGGTCTGCGCCACCGTCGCTGTGACCCGCTCGATGTCCCTGGCAATCGTGGCATCCAGCCCGTTGCGCGTGATTTCGGCGGCGAACTCCGCACCCGGCAGCTTCACCACGACCTCTGCGGATGACCTGTCGGTCAGCTCTATCTTGGCTTTTTCGACAAGTGCGGCCAGCGCGTGTCCATAGCGGTGTTCGACGATGTGGATGAAACGGTCGACCAGGTCGGCGCGCTCGGCCTCGTAGCGGATCTGGCGCAGATGCGTCATCGCCTTGGCGGTGTAGACCAGGTTGATGCGCTGCCATGTCGCGAGGTCGATGAAGTAGCTTGCCGGCAGATTGCGCTTGCCGTCCTTGGTCGGCGTCAAATAGCCGAGTTGCGGCATCACATGGGCGATGCTCAGCAGCCGGTCGAAATCCGTACCGCCGATATGGACGCCTCGGCTGGCCAGGATGTCGTCCTTGCGGTCGAGCGAGCGGGAGCGCTGCGGCGAGACGCGCACGATCGAGAAGTCCGACGTGCCGCCGCCCATATCGATGATCAGCGCCAGTTCCTCGCATGTCACCTTTTGTTCGTAGTCGAGCGCCGCCGCGATCGGCTCGAACTGGAAAGCGATGTGCTTGAAGCCCTGGCCACGGGCGGCGTTCTCGAGTTCGCTTTGCGCCTTCGCGTCGGCCTCGGCATCGTCGTCGACGAATTGCACCGGCCGGCCAAGAACGACGGTCTCGACCGTATCGCCGGCATCTGCTTCCAGCCTCATCTTGAGATGTCCGAGGAACATGCCGACGATGTCCATGAAGCCGATCGACCGCGATTTGATGCGGGTCTTTTCATGGGCCAGCGAACTGCCGAGCACGCTCTTCAGCGAACGCATCAGCCGGCCTTCGATGCTGTCGGTGTAGTTGGCGATGGCGTGACGGCCAAAGCAGGTGCGGTTGTCCTCGAAGTTGAAGAACACGGCACTGGGCAGTGTCACCTGGCCGTCCTCCAAGGCGACGAGGCGCGGCTGCCCGTTGCGGACCACGCCAACGGTGGAGTTCGAAGTGCCGAAGTCGATGCCGCCGAAGGCTGGTCGCATGACAAGTTCCTGTATTTGTCGTCGGCGAGCCGACAGGCGCCGAGAAATCGCGCGCTGCCCGGGGACGGGCTGCGCTGCCGAACCGAATTGTTTGTGTCTGCCATTTGGCTGGGGAGCGCGGTCTACCGCATGCCCCGGTAAAGGGAAACCACTTTTCGGGAAAAGTTCTGAAGTGCGTCGCGTTTGAGTGGATTCACGCGACGCACTTCAGGTCTTGATTCGATGCATGTCGCTCGCCCAAAACCGGGCCACTTTTGGGCGACATGCATTAATCCCGCCGGAAGATCAGCCTTCCGAGCCAGCCGGTCAGCATGGCCAGCGATATCGCGAAGACGCCGTAGAGAAAGGAATAATTGTGGGCGACACGGAAGATCGACTGTTCGAAACCGGATTTGCGGATTTCGAGCTGGGCCGAGCTTTCCTTGATGAACAAGCCGCTCTTGAACAGGAACGCGCGGGCTTTATGGGTTCCAACTGGCACATTTGGCGCCAGCCTCACTGTGGCGCGGAAAAGGTTCTGCGACAGGAATTGCACGCCGCCGACATTCTCGCTGTAGAGGCCGGTCGCCGACTTGCGCTCCCGCAGTGCCGCCGTGAACTCCTCGATCGTCGCCGGGCTGTCGCCGGCATCGGCGGGCTGCATGTAGAGGTTGGAGGCGCCGAGCGACAGCTGCTTGTAGCTGTTGGGTTCGGTGATGTCCTGTAGCGGCCGCGTCGTCGCCACCGAATAGGAGACCGGCACGTTCTCGAAGGTCTCGGAATCCAGATTGACCCAGACGCCTAGCACCCTGTCCTTGCGGCGCACCACCACCGGTTTGGGCGGACCTTCGAGCACGACGATGACGTCGTAACGGCCTTGGCGCGCGACAAGTGGATCCGGGTTTTCCAGCGAACCGAAAATGGTCAGGTCGGCCCCGGAAAAGCCGGCGGTGATCGAGACATTATCGGTGGAGAGACCGATCTGGATGCCTTCGGTCAGCGGGACCTGTGCCTTCGCCGGCACGGCGGCCGCAAGCAGCGTCAGGACAATGGCGGTTGCGAATGTGTTGCGAGCCATCATCAGTTGAGGCCCGCGGCAGACAGCGAATAGAGGTTGGGCGGGGTGACGAAAAGATCGATCGCCAATCGTATCGCCACCGCCAGCACCAGCAGCGCCAGCAAGGCCCTGAGTTGCTCGCCGCGCAGCCGCTGGCCTGCCTTGGCGCCGTACTGCGCACCGGCGACGCCGCCCGCCATCAGCAGGAAGGCCAGCACGACGTCGACCGTCTGGTTGGTGGTGGCGTGGACCAGCGTCGTATAGGCGGAGGTGAAGATGATCTGGAACAGCGAGGTGCCGATGACGACGTTGGTCGGCACTTTCAGCAGATAGATCAGTGCCGGCACCATGATGAAGCCGCCGCCGACGCCCATGATCGACGACAGGAAGCCAATGCCGGCGCCAAGGCCAAGGACGGGGATGACGCTGACGAACAGTTTTGACGCCCTGAACCGCATCTTCAGCGGCAAGCGGTGGATCCAGTTGTGCTGGCCGGATTTCTTCAGCACCGGCGCCGCACCGCTGCGCGTGGCGCGCAGCGCATTGACGCTTTCGACCAGCATCAGCCCGCCGACGGTGCCGAGCAGCACGACGTAGAGCAACGAGATGAACAGGTCGAGCTGGCCGAGCCTGCGCAGGAAGGCGAAGACGTAGATGCCGCCGGTGGAACCGACAATGCCGCCGGCCAGCAATACCCCGCCGAGCTTGAAGTCGAGCGTCCCTCGCTTCATGTGCGAAAGGACGCCGGAGACGGAGGAGGCGATGACCTGGTTGGCGCCCGTGGCGACCGCGATCGCCGGGGGTATGTTGTAGAAGATCAGCAGCGGCGTGATGAGGAAGCCACCGCCGACGCCGAACATGCCCGACAGGAAACCCACCGCCGCGCCCATGGCCAGCAGGACGAAGATATTGACGGAAATTTCCGCGATCGGGAGATAGATGCCCACCCGTCAGTCTCGATCAGTTCTGCCTGTCGGCGAATGCAACCGTTGCGGGCATCTTGGCCCGACAAGCCAATTCGTTCTTGCGCCGGAGGTGCTGCGAAGTCAAACCGCGCTACGCCACCGAAACAAAAAACATCTCAATCAGTTAACAGGCGAATGTGTGGCAAGGGCGTCGTGGAAACGACGCCTCTGCCGTTATTTGCGCGCCAGCAGTGCCTTGACCAGTTTTTCATCGACTTCGCCGGTCGCCGGCATCTTGTTGTCGGTCTGGAAAGCCATGATCGCGGTCTTCGTCTTCTGGCCCATCTTGCCGTCGGCGCCGCCGGCGTCGTAGCCGTTCTTGTTGAGAATGCGCTGGATGTTCTGGACGGCTTTCTTCATGTCGATGCTGGCTGTCGTCTGCGGTGTGCCGTCCTGCCAGGACTCGGGAATGTCGGCCGAATTGGCCGCTGCATCCAGCGGCTTGGCCTTCCACAGTTCGGTCGCGGCGCGGGCGCGTTCGAGCTGCTCGGGCCGCAGCGCATTGGCGATCTCGTCACGCTTGGCAGCGGCATCCTTGTCGCCGGTCTTGGCGACGAGCGCGAACCATTTGTAGGATTCCTCGAGGTTCTGCTTCATGCCGACGCCCTTGGCGGCGAGGATGCCGAGATTGAACTGGCTGTCCTTGACGCCGACGTCGGCGGCCGCCTGGAACCAGTGCGCGGCCGATTCATTGTCGGTCACGCCGTCTGCCGCCATGGCGAACAATACGGCCAGATTGTGCATGCCGCTGGCGTTGCCCTGTGCTGCGGAAAGCTGGTACCAGGTCTTCGCCTTCTTGATGTCGCGCGCGACGCCGATGCCCTTTTCGTAGAAGTTTCCGATGCGGTATTCGGCCGGCGCGAAGCCGAGTTCCGCCGATTTCTCGTACCATTTGGCGGCTGCCGCCATGTCTTCCTTGACGCCGCGTGACTCGGCATAGCGCGAGCCGATTTCGAACAGCGCCTTGGCGTCGCCGCTGGCGGCGGCATCGCGCAAGGCGGCCGGGCCGGCGTCAGCGGGAATGTCGAACTTCGTCGTCATCGCCGGCGAGGCGTCCGCTGGGGGGACCGCGCCCGTGGTGTCCTTGGCGGTGATCGGCTCAGCCGCCATAGGCTGGGCGCCGGTGTCGGCAGCTTCCGCGGCGACCGGAACGGTCGAGGCCGGCGCAGCCGAGGCTGTCTCCCCAGACACCGCTTGGTTCGCATCAGCCGATGTAACCGAGGCGACGGGCGCGGGAACCGGCTCTGCGGTCGGCGCGGCACTCATCGACGGCTCGGCGCCTGGCGGCGTGGCAATCATGCTTTGCGCGGCCATGTCGTCCTTGGTTGCCGGTGCGGACGGCTCGGCCTGCCTGACGGTGTGGTCAGGCGCACTTTCCACTGCCGCGGGCTGCGCGTCCATCTTAGGTTGGCCGGCGGGATCGAGCGAGGCGGTCTGCACCGGCTGTGAGGCGACGATCGGCGCAACATCGTTGCTCGCCACCTGGGCCGGATCGGCGAAGAAGGCCTTGCCCAGTTGCAGGGCGCCCAGCGCCAGCAGGATCGCGGTTGTCCCCATCAGGATCGGCTTGCGCCGTGCCTTGAGCAGGTCGCCGATCCGCAGTGCCTTCACCGGTCCGGTCACCGTCGACTGGCGCTTCAGCGCATCGGCCTCGGCGGCCGCGGCCTGCGCCGCGCGCCGGGCAGCGGCGATGAAATCCGACTTCGCGGCGTCGGTGTCGCTGGGCTTGGCCGGCTGGCCGCGCTCGTCGCGCACGCGCTTCATGATGGCGTTGAGGTCAGGTGCGCCGGAACCGGGCTCCAGCGGCCGGTTGGCCATTTTCGGATCGAGCGGTTCGTCGAGATCGACGCTCGGGATCGGGGCACTCGGCGCCGAGCCGGCCAGTGGCGGGATGTCCGCCTCCTTCTTGCCCTTGAAGGCGCGGGCCAGTCCGCCGAACATCGACCTGCGGCCGCCCGACTGTTCGTTCTTCTCGACAATTGTGTCGGAGCCGAGAGCAGCCATGGCCGCAGCCGCTGCGGCTTCGGCCGGCGTGCGCGTTCCCATACCCAGGCCGCCCAGATCGCTACGAGCACCCGGCTCGTTGCGCAGGATGGCGGCGGCACGGCCATCGCGATCGGCCAAGTCCCCAGTCAATGGCAGGGGCTGATCGATATCCATCGATGGCGCGTCCACGGCCATCTTGGGTCGCCGCGCGCCGCGCCAGTTGCTCGGCTCGACCGGTGCCGCGTCCAGCAATTCGCTCATCGCCTCGACCGGCTCGCCGGGTTCGAGCGAGCCCAGCCGGTCGACGATCTTGAGCAACGTGTCGTGGATGGCCTCGAACGTTCTCGAATTGCGCTCGTCGGAGCGCCGCGTAAGCGTTTCAAGCGTCTTCAAATCCTGGGCGAGGCCGGAAACCGCGGTCGTATTGGCGCTCGAACCGGCCAGCGATTGGACTGCGTTCTCGGCGGCTTCGCGCGCTGCGCCAAGGATGGAATCGCGGGTTCCTGCGAGCGACTTTTCAATTTCGTTGAGACGCGGGCTGATGTCCTCGAATTCCGGCAGCGGGGTGCTGGGCCTGGAAAGATGGGCGGACAGGCCGGCAACCTGTGCTTCCAGGCTGCGGATCAGCGCCGGATCGATGCCGGCCACCTGCGCGGCCGACGCATCCAGCCGGCTTGAAATGTCTTCGAGCCGGCTCTCCAGGCCGCGGATTGCGGCTTCGCCCGCGGGATCCGGTACACGCGTTTCCATACGCTTGGCGAGCGCCGTAAAGCGGGCATCGATGGCGTCCATGATGCCGGCGCTGTCGATCTGCGGCATGCGTTGGTCGAGCCTGTCGGCAACCTCATCCAGCCTGCGCTCGAGATCGCGGAACAGCATGTTGCCCTGTTCGATGGCGTCACCCTGGCGGCGTTCCATCATGCTCGACAGCACGTCGAAGCGCTGCTCCAGCCCATGGAAGATGTAGTCGGCGTCAGGCATGGCTGGTGCCTGGTCGATCTTGTCGGCGATGAGTGCGATCTGCTTGGCCAGGCGCTCCATCGCCTGCTCCGGCAGATTGGCGCGACCGGCGAGTTCGTCGACCCGACCGGACAGCGTGCTCAGCCGGTCCATGACTGCGTTGCCTGGACGATCCTGCGCCACTTCCTCGATCTGGCTGGCAAGCGAGTCGATCCGCCTCTCGATGCGCTCGAAAGCCTCGTGGTCGAATGAATTGGCTTGCGCGGCGACCGTGGATGCGACGATGGCGCGGGAAATCTCATCCAGCCGCTCGTCGATCATGCCAAGCGTGTCGCTGCCGCGATTGTCCTGGTGGCTGGCGAAATGGTCGACAGCGCCGGCAAGCGTGCGCACCTTCTCCTCCAGCGATCGCAGCGACAACGATTCCGGCAAATTGTTGACGGCATTGCTGATCTGCTCCAGCCGGGCGGTCAGAGCAGACAGGCCCGGGTCGTCCGACCGCTTGCGCTGGTCGGCGTCGACGCGGTCTTCGAACGCCGTCCAGCGGCGATCGAAATCGTCCCAGCGGCGGTCGACCTTCTGCACGCTCTCTTCGCGTGCCAGCGTTTCGAGTGCGGCTTTGACCTGTTCGAGTTCGAGCCGCAGCATGTTGACGCTTCTGTCGTCGCTCTTCTCGGCCAGTGTCTGGATGGCGCCCGAAAGCCGCTCGAACTCAAGACCGAGTTCAGCACTGCCCTTGGCCGAAGCACCGGGCCTTGCCCCTGACTGGAAAGCCCGCTCGATGTCCTTGCGCAGCGCTTCGAATTCCCGCTGCAGGCCTGCGGTCATCTGGTGGCGCAATTCCTCGCGCATGCCGCGCAATTCGCCGGCGATCTTGCCGACCATGGCAACGCCGTCCTCCTGGCCGCGCACGCGATCAATGTCGCGGGCAATGGCCTGATAGTTCTGCTCGAAAGCGGCGGCTCCCTGAATCGGGCTCTTCGGACGCAACGCGGGCTGCGGGTCCTCGTACCAGCGCTGCTGGCCAGCGGGCCGGGCTGCGGGATAGCGCGCATCGGCACCATATTGGCGTGGATCGGGTTGGCGGAGTTCGGGACGTGCCACCGGATCCTCGCGCGTCCGCTCCAGCCGCTGCTCCAGTGTCTCCAGCGACTGGTTCAACTGCTCGAGCGTGGTCTGCGGCCTGCGCTGCCTGCCGGCATTGAGTGTGTCGAGATAGGACCGCTTGCTGTTCATCGGTGCGTCCGTCTTTCAGAATGGCTGGCTCGCGGCCAGTTCCCCCAGGTCCCTATCGGAACGAAGGCGACCGGCGGCGATGCCGCGGCGGAAGACGAGCTTCCCGGGCTCTCGCCCGCGCTCCGAAAAACCGTGAAAAATTCGATACAGGATAAACACGGGTAGCCGACGCGCCCACATTTCCCCCAACGTGGTAAACAACGCGTTAACCAAACTTAAGAAATTGAAAGGATGCCGGCTGCCGGCCTGACGGTGCGGCATAAAGGGCGGCGCGCAGAACGCCCTTGCGTCATCATGCGGCAATCGGTATAGAATTGACGTAAACGTAAAAGGCGCATTGGGCGCATGTTTGCGATTTGTTTGTTGAAACCACGACTGGAAGCAGGCCCCCGCTTCCAGTCAGGCGACGCACGGTCCGAGACCGCGACGCCACCAGACGGGGAAAGCCAGTGACCATGAAGCTTATCTCGGCCGGCGAGACCGCGGCCAATACCAATATATCTGCCGAAGCCGGCGAGGACCTCGTCCGCATCGGCGAGATGGCGAAAAAATATGGAGTGACGCTGCGCACGCTGCGTTTCTACGAAGACAAAGGCCTGCTCAACCCGCAGCGTGACGGGTCGACCCGTCTCTACACGCGCCGCGACAAGGCCCGCCTCAAGCTGATCCTGCTCGGCCGCAAGGTCGGGTTCTCGCTGCGTGACGTCAAGCAGATGATGGATCTCTACGATCCGACCGGTTCAAACACCAAGCAGCTCAAGCTCGCGCTGGACAAGTCAGAAAAGCAGCTTGCCCGCCTGCAGAAGCAAAGGGCGCTGATCGACGACGCCATCAACGAGCTGAGCGGCTCGATGTCGGCGGTGCGCCAGATGCTGAGCGAGCGTTCGGCGCCGCAGGCGAGCGCCGCCAGCTAAAACAACCGTTCGGATTTGCGGCAGACCAAGTCGTCTGCTGATTGTCTGAGTTCTGTCGAGCCGCGTGGCCTGCCACGCGGCTTTTCGTTGTCCTGGCCCACTCTCATGGCCTTTCGGCGCTGGCTTGCGCAACGTCGCGCCGCTACGCTCATTGCTCCAGTGGGCGGGGAATCTTGTCGCATCGAAAAAATTGACGTTTACGCAAACGTCAATTTTTGCTATCCCGCTCCCAATATGGGTCCGCATGCCGCCCCTGGCTTGTCTTCGGGGCATTCGGACCGGGTTTGCAGGGTGGAGAAAAAGCATGCCGACATACAGGGCTCCGGTCCAGGACACGCTGTTCGTGCTCAACGAGGTTCTGGGTTATCAGCGTTATTCGAACCTTCCCGGATTTGCCGACGCCACGCCCGATGTGCTCGAGGCGATCCTGGCCGAAGGCGCCAAGCTCGCCGAAAACGTCATGCATCCGCTGAACCGTGTCGGCGACATGGAAGGCTGTGTGCGTCACGACGATGGCTCGGTGACCACGCCGAAAGGCTTCAAGGAGGCCTTCGACCAGTATCGCGAAGGCGGCTGGATGGGGTTGGCCGCACCAGTCGAGTTCGGCGGCCAGGGCCTGCCCTATGCCGTGCATACCGCCGTCGCCGAATATATGGTCTCGGCCAATATGTCCTTGATGATGTATCCGGGCCTGACGCAAGGCGCGATCGCCGCGATCATCACCCACGGCACCGACGAGCAGAAGTCAACATGGTTGCCGAGGATGATCGAGGGTGCCTGGACCGGCACCATGAACCTGACCGAGCCGCATTGCGGCACGGATCTGGGCCTGTTGCGGACCAAGGCGGTGCCGAACGGCGATGGCACCTATAAAATTTCAGGCCAGAAGATCTTCATCTCGGCCGGCGAACACGACATGTCGGACAACATCGTCCATCTGGTTCTGGCCCGCATCGAGGGTGCGCCGGAAGGCGTCAAGGGCATCTCGCTGTTCATCGTGCCGAAGCTCAAGCTCGACCCGTCGGGCAATCCGGGCACCAGGAACACCGTCTCCTGCGGCTCGATCGAGGAGAAGATGGGCATCCATGGCAATTCGACCTGCGTCATGAACTATGACGAGGCTGAGGGCACGCTGCTCGGCGAGGCCAATGGCGGCCTGAAGGCGATGTTCACGATGATGAACGAGGCGCGCCTTGGTGTGGGACTGCAGGGGCTGTCGCTGTCGGAGATCGCCTATCAGAACGCTGTCGGCTACGCCAAGGACCGTTTGCAGGGCCGCTCATTGTCGGGGCCGAGGGCGCCGGACAAGAAGGCCGACCCGATCATCGTCCATCCCGACATCCGCCGCAGCCTGATGACCATGAAAGCCTTCAACGAGGCCGGCCGCGCGCTGGCGCTGTGGACGGCGATCAAGTCCGACATTGCCCACCGCTCCGGCGACGACAAGGACCGCCAGGCCGCCGACGATTACACCGGCCTGATGACACCGGTGGTCAAGGGCGTGCTCACGGACAAGGGCTTCGACCACGCCGTCATGGCGCAGCAGGTGTTCGGCGGTCACGGTTATATCGAAGAGCACGGCATGAGCCAGTTCGTGCGCGATGCCCGCATCGCCATGATCTATGAAGGCGCCAACGGCATCCAGGCGCTCGACCTCGTCGGCCGCAAACTCGGCCTGAATGGCGGCCGCGCCGTGCAGGCCTTCTTCAAGGAGGTCGGTGAGTTCTGCGAGGAGAACCGCTCCGACGAGAAGATGGCGCCATTCACCAAGGCGCTGAAGAAAGGTCTCAACGATTTGCAGGCCGCCACCATGTGGCTGGTGCAGAACGGCATGGCCAAGCCCGACAATGCCGGTGCCGCCTCGACCGACTACATGCATCTCTTCGGCCTGGTCGCTCTGGGCTATATGTGGGCGCAGATGGCCAAGGTGGCACTTGGCAAGACGGACGCCAATGGCGCGCAATCTTTTTACGACAACAAGGTCGTGACGGGGCGCTTCTTCATGGAGCGGATCATGCCGGAGACGTCGGCGCATCTCGCCCGCATTTCGAGCGGCGCCGACACATTGATGGCACTGCCGGCGGAAGCGTTCTAAAGATGATCGGCGTCCTCCTCCCCCTTGAGGGGAGGGTGGCCCGAAGGGTCGGGAGGGGTCGCTGCGGCAGTGCGCCGGCCTCAGTTTCGATGATGCATGTCGGGAGGAGTATCATACCAGCATGACCAACCCAGCTGAAATCCTTGGCCTTCCGAAGCCCGCTTGGGCGGCGGACGAGGTCGGCATGCTCTACGACATGGCGCATCGCTTCATGTCGGAGGAGATCGCGCCGCGCTACGACGAGTTCGAGAAGAACGAGATGGTCGATCGCGAGAGTTGGCTGAAGGCAGGCTCCGCCGGCCTGCTCTGCGCCTCTATGCCGGAGGAATATGGCGGCTCCGGCGGCACCTTCGCGCATGAGAGCGCCATCATCGAGGCCATCGGCCATGTCGGCGTCGACGGTTTCGGCATCGGCCTGCACAATTCGATCGTCGCCCCTTACATCCTCCACTATGGCTCCGAGGAGCAGAAGAAGAAATGGCTACCGAAGCTGGCGACCGGCGAGCTGATCGGCGCCATCGCCATGACCGAGCCTGGCGCCGGGTCCGACCTGCAGGGCGTCAAGACGCGGGCGCAGAAGGATGGCAATCAGTACAAGATCAACGGCTCCAAGACCTTCATCACCAACGGCCAGCTTGCGAACTTCATCATCGTCGTCACCAAGACCGATCCGGAGAAGGGTGCCAAGGGCACCTCGCTGATCGTCGTCGAGACCGACGAGGTCGAAGGTTTTCAGCGCGGCCGTAACCTCGACAAGATCGGGCTCAAGGCCAACGACACGTCGGAGCTGTTCTTCAACGACATGCGCGTGCCGACCTCCAACCTGCTCGGCCATGAGGAAGGGCAGGGCTTCGTCCAGCTGATGCAGCAATTGCCGCAGGAGCGGCTGCAGATCGGCACCGGCGCCATTGCCATGATCGAGCGGGCGCTGGCGCTGACCATTGATTATGTCAAGGAACGCAAGGCGTTCGGCAAGGCGATCATCGATTTCCAGAACACCCAGTTCAAGCTGGCCGAACTCAAGACCGAGGCCACCGTCGGCCGCGTCTTCTACAATGATTGCGTCACCCGCCACATCGCCGGCGGCCTCGATCCTGTGACCGCGTCGATGGCCAAGTACTGGCTCAGCGACCTGCAGGGAAAAGTCGTCGACGAATGCCTTCAACTGCATGGCGGCTATGGCTACATGAATGAATACCCGATCGCCCGCATGTTCCGCGACGCCCGCGTCCAGCGCATCTACGGCGGCACCAACGAGATCATGAAATTGCTGATCGGCCGCTCTCTCTGAGAGCGACATCAGGCAAACCTAAGGAGCAAGCAAATGGCTGAAGCTTATGTCTATGACGCCGTGCGCACACCGCGCGGCAAGGGCAAGAAGGACGGATCGCTGCACGAGGTGCCGGCGGTGCGGCTTGCCGCCAAGACGCTTGAGGCGCTGCGCGATCGCAATGGGCTCGACACCGGCACTGTCGATGACATCATCTTCGGCTGCGTCGATCCGGTCGGCGAAGCCGGTTCGGTCATTCCGCGCGCCGCCGCCTTCGAGGCCGGCTACGACACCAAGGCGCCCGGCATGCAGATCTCACGCTTCTGCGCTTCCGGGCTCGACGCCATTAATTTCGGCGCCGCCAAGATCGCCCAGGGCGCCGATGAGATCGTCATTGCCGGCGGCGTCGAATCGATGTCGCGTGTCGGCATGGGCGCCTCGGGCGGCGCCTGGTTCATGGATCCTTCGGTCGGCCTGCCCGGCTGGTTCGTGCCGCAAGGCATCTCGGCCGACCTGATCGCCACCAAATACGGCTTCAGCAGAGACGACGTCGACGCCTATGCGGTCGAGAGCCAGAAGCGCGCCGCCAAATCCTGGGCCGATGGCCGCTTCAAGAATTCCGTCGTCCCGATCAAGGACCAGAACGGCCTGACCATCCTCGACCATGACGAACATATGCGCCCGTCGACCGACATGCAGTCGCTGGCCTCGCTCAACCCGTCCTTCGTCATGCCAGGCGAAATGGGCGGCTTCGATGCCGTCGCCGTGCAGAAGCATCCCGAGGTGGAAGAGGTCAATCACGTCCATCATGCCGGCAATTCGTCCGGCATCGTCGACGGCGCCGCCGCCGTGCTGCTCGGTTCGAAGAAAGCCGGCAAGGCGATGGGGCTGAAGCCGCGCGCGCGCATTCGTACCTTCGCCAACATCGGCTCCGAGCCGGTGCTGATGCTGACCGGCCCGGTCGACGTCACCGAGAAGCTGTTGAAGCGCGCCAAGATGAAGCTCTCGGACATCGACCTGTTCGAGCTCAACGAAGCCTTCGCTTCGGTGGTGCTGCGCTACATGCAGGCGTTCGACATCGATCACGACAGGATCAACGTCAATGGCGGCGCTATCGCCATGGGTCATCCGCTCGGCGCCACCGGCGCGATGATCTTCGGCACGGTGCTGGACGAACTCGAGCGCCGCGATCTCAACACGGCTCTGGTGACGCTGTGCATCGGCGCCGGCATGGGAACCGCAACCATCATCGAACGCGTCTGACGGGGAGAGAAACGATGAGCTACACCAATTTCACCCTCGACATCGACGCCGACGGCATTGCGCTGGTCACCTGGGACATGCCTGGCCGCTCGATGAACGTTTTCACCGAAGAGGCGATGCGAGAATTGAACGCCATTGTCGACAAGGTGGCTGGTGACGCCGCCATCAAGGGCGCCGTGATCACCTCCGGCAAGGACACCTTCTCCGGCGGTGCCGACATTACCCTGTTGCAGAAGATGCTGACGACCTTCGCCGCGGAAAAGGGCAAGGACGCCGAAAGGGCGACCAAGGCGCTGTTCGACAATGCCGGCATGATGACCGGCCTGTTCCGCAAGCTGGAAACTTGCGGAAAGCCGTGGGTGTCGGCGATCAACGGCACCTGCATGGGCGGCGCCTTCGAATTGTCGCTCGCCTGCCACGGCCGTGTCGCCGCCGATAGCGACAAGGTGAAGATGGCACTTCCCGAGGTGAAGATCGGCATCTTCCCGGGCGCCGGCGGCACCCAGCGCGTGCCGCGGCTGACCGATCAGCAGCAGGCGCTGCAGATGCTGACCTCGGGCCAGACACTGTCGCCGCAGAAGGCCAAGTCTATGGGCCTGATCCATGAGATCGCCGAGCCGGCCAGGCTCGTCGAGACCGCCAAGGCGATGATCAGGAATGGCCTGAAGCCGGTCGCTCCTTGGGACGAGAAAGGTTTCAAGCTGCCCGGCGGCCAGATCTATTCGCCCGCCGGCTTCAATCTGTGGCCGCCGGCCATCGCCATCCTGCGTCGCGAGACTTACGGCAACTATCCGGCCGCCGCCGCGATCCTCAAATGCGTCTATGAAGGCCTGCTGGTGCCGTTCGACACCGGTTTGCGCATCGAGCAGCGCTATTTCACCGAGATCATGCAGACGAGGGAGGCGGCGGCGATGATCCGCTCGTTGTTCGTGTCGCTGCAGGAACTGAACAAGGGCGCCCGCCGCCCGGCCGGCGTGCCCGAAACCAAGTTCAAGAAGATCGGCATTCTCGGCGCCGGCTTCATGGGCGCGGGCATCGCCTATGTCACCGCCAAGGCCGGCATCCCGGTGGTGCTGCTCGACCGTGATCTGGAGTCGGCTGCCAAGGGCAAGGCGCATTCCGACGGCCTGATCTCGGATCAGGTCAAGAAGGGCCGCGCCAAGCCGGAGGACAAGGACAAACTGCTGTCGCTGATCACGCCGACGGCGGACTATGCCGACCTTGCCGGCTGCGATCTGGTGGTCGAGGCCGTTTTCGAGGATTCGAGCGTGAAGAAGAGCGCCACCGAACAGGCGGAAGCCGTGCTGAAGCCATCGGCGATCTTCGCGTCGAACACCTCGACCATTCCGATCACCGGCCTGGCGAAGAATTCTGCGCGGCCGAAGAATTTCATCGGCATCCATTTCTTCTCGCCGGTCGACAAGATGATGCTGGTCGAGATCATCTTGGGCAAGAAGACCGGCGACAAGGCGCTGGCCACCGCGATCGACTTCGTTCGCGCCATCAAGAAGACGCCGATCGTCGTCAACGACACGCGCGGCTTCTACGTCAACC
>NZ_RZOL01000118.1:0-15495 GCF_004022985.1 Mesorhizobium sp. M7A.F.Ca.ET.027.02.1.1
CCATTGCACCCAGTATGAGGCGGCTGATGCCACGAGAGTACCTCGCGTGGCCGGACGAGAGCTTGGCCATGTGCGCACGGGTTCCAAAGTGGAACGTCACGGTCGATCACCTGACCGTGAACCGCCAGTGCCGATTGGTCATGTCTGGCTGATCCAGATCAGGGTCATACTCATCGGTGTGTTCTATTGACCAGTCTTCGACGGAGAAATGCATGACTTACGGAAAGATTGGTCGTCATTATCAGCACCTTCACGGTTCTGGGTTTTCTGTCGTGTGGTCGGCCATGCCTTGTGCTTACGGCGCAGCCATTAGCTGACCGGCGTCGTGTGTATCTCGCTTGCTGGCTGACCATCCGCGTGGCTGCGCGGACACGGGGGCCGATCAACAGCTTTCGCCTTTGATGGGTTGTGTGCGTCGAAAGTGGCCTTCTTTGGGCTGACTTCGTAGAAATGTTCCAGGGCTCGCATCCAGCGCCGAAGATCCTCGTGATGTCAACGTGCTGCGGAGCATCATCGGGGTTGGGACGTGCGTTTTCGAGATCGATCAACCGTCCGAAGTTGATCATTGGTTCGAGTGACGCGCGCTATTTCGACGACTATGTCGCCGCGTGGGCTTTGCTCTATCGGCGACTGAATTGCAAGGACATCGACATCGAAGCCATGCAGCAGGTTCTTGATGAGATATGCGCGGTCGTGGATAAAAGTTTCCGCTACCTTGGCTGGGATGACGAGAGAGAGCGCTACGTTCGATACCCTCGCAAGAGAGCCCGCTTCGACGTCGTGGAGCGTGAGTAGTATGCGCAAGGGTTCCAGGTGGAATGTGGCGATCGATGCGGCGCGGCCGTGGCTGACCAGCGTCGCGAGTGTCTCGCTTGCTGGCGGCGATCTGCGCGGCTGCGCGGCCAAAGGGCGGGATCGGTTAGCCGCATCCACCTCTGAGCGCTTTGAGTGCTTCGTTGCCGATCGATGCGAATCTCCCGGCCCAGCGCCTTTAGGCAATGCGGCGGCCACGGAGCTCATGTCACTCGGCTCAGTTCCACCGTTACACGAGGATAGGCGACCGGATGGCGGCACGCTGATGGGCTCTGACGATAATTTTGACATCGTTGTCGTTGGAGCCGGCCCGGTCGGCCTTTCGTTCGCTGCGTCGCTTGCCCAAAGCGAACTCAAGGTGGCAGTTGTTGAACAGAACACATTCGATAGTCTGGCGAATCCGGCTTTCGATGGTCGCGAAATCGCGCTGACCAACGCTTCGATCAGAACCCTTCGCGAGCTCGGCGCCTGGGATGTCATCCCGGCTTCGGACAAATCAGCACTTCAAGGCGCGCGCGTGCTCAACGGCTCGAGCGCATTCGCTCTTCGTTTCGATCCTCCCAGCAACTCTGGAGAACCGCTGGGGGTTTTGGTTCCAAATTGCCGGATCCGCGAGGCGCTGTTCAAAATCGTCCGCTTGCAGGATCGCGCCCGGCTGTTGTGCGGCCACTCGGTCGTCGATGCAACAAACAGCCAAGAAGGAGCAGTCGTAACGCTCTCTAATGGCGCGCGTTTAACTGCTCGGCTGGTTGTTGCCGCGGATTCGCGTTTGTCCGCCACGCGTGATCTGCTAGGCATCGGCGCCGATATCAACCGGCTTGGCCACTCGATGCTGATTTGCCGAGTGAGGCACGAGCGCGCCCACCACCAGATCGCCATCGAATGGTTCGATCACCATCAGACGATAGCGATGTTGCCCCTCGCGGAGGGCATGTCGTCGCTGCTGCTCACATTGCGCTCAAACGAGGCCTATAGACTGCTTGCCTTCGATGATGATTTGTTCCTGTCGGAGTTGACGAAACGGTGTCGAGGGCGCCTTGGAAAAATGACCTTGGCAAGCAAGCGCCACACCTATCCGCTGGTCACGACCTGGGCGCACAAATTCCGGGCGCCGAGCGCCGCACTCATCGGCGACGCTGCCATCGGCATGCACCCGGTGACCGCTCACGGATTCAACATCGGTCTCAGCAGCCAGAAGCAACTCGCCCGTGGAATCATGACTGCGTGCCGCGACGGCCGCAATGTTGGCGACCCCGACATGCTGCATATATACGAAAGGCGGCTGCGCCTGTCGGCGGCGCCGCTCTACCATGCAACGAACATATTGATTGGACTCTACTCCAGAGACCACCTGGCGGCACGGCTTGCAAGGCATCTGGGGCTTCGCTTTGCCCAACATGTTCCCCTTGTCCGGCATGGGATATCGGCGGAGCTCCAGCGGTGATACTGCACCAGCAGTCGCATTTTTGCGCGTGCTGGGCGAGCGATGGGAGAGAGTGCATGATGCACCGGAGTAATCCTGCTCCCCGACGCTGATCTCCGATTGAAGAATTAACCCGTCCTTCAGGGGGGCTGCATAGGCTGCGGACAAGCAGGAGTAAGCAAGCTGACCCGTCCAGCCTTGGAAAAGAAGATCCGCTGGAGGCGAGAATCCTTCAGGACCAGCTCGCTGATCTGAGGGCAGGCCTTTTCGTCTCAATGCCGATAAGCATTGTGCTGTCCGGGCTGATTTTGACCGTGCAGGCCCTTTCCGGGAACGGTCTTGCTGGCGCGGCCTGGTTTTCGGTCGTTAATGCGATAAATGCCGCCCGCCTTGCACTCGCCCGTCATCAGCTGAAGGAACCCGGAGTCCAGGATGATCTGACACGGGTTTGGCTGCGGCTTCGCTGGTTTGGCAGGCTTGCTCTTCTGGCGGGATTCACCTGGTCATTCCTTGCCATCCTAACGGCTGGATACACGACGTCTCAAGCATCGCTGCATCTAATAATTCTGGCGGGCATTTCAGCTGGCGCGGTCACGTACGGCAGCTCATATGCTGCGGCAGCGATATGCTTCATCACACCGCCACTCCTCATTGCCGCCGCATGTTTGCTGACGAAGGGAGCCCCGGAAAACTACATTCTGGCTTTTGCCGTCCTGCTTTTCGAGGGCGGCCTGGTTCGATCCTCGTTCGTTGGACAAGCGCGCTTCCGTGACGCGAGCCGCCTGAGACATCAAGCCGAGCGGCTTGCCGCGGAAATGGAGCGCAATTCCAGGGAGGACCATCTTACCGCGCTCCTCAACAGGCGGGGCCTCGAACATGCAATCGATCAGTTTGAGAACACCGATGGACCCTTTGTGGCCATGCTGATTGATCTGGACGGGTTCAAATCTGTCAACGGTACCTACGGTCACAGAACGGGTGACGAGCTGCTTGCCAGGATCGCCCGCCGAATAGAGGAAGAAGCACCGGAGGGCTCAACGCTCGCCCGCATCGGTGGGGATGAATTCGTGCTGGTTTTTTCTTCGCGAAAGAATTCTCCTTCTCCCACCAATCTCGCGTCCAATCTCATAGCCAAGCTTGCTCGCCCCTATCCTGGGATCGCATCCGTCCGCATTGGAGCGTCTATAGGAATCTACTTGGCTGAAAACCCCGGACTGACGGAAATGTTGTTGCGGGCCGACATCGCCCTTTACACAGCTAAGCGCCGCGGCAGGAATGAATTTTGTCTGTTCGGTGCCGAGCTAGCCCGGGAACTGCAACGCCGCCAGTCAATCGAACGCGATCTTCATTCGGCGATAACGATGAGAAGCTTGGTCGCTTGGTTTCAGCCAATCGTAAGACTCGAAACTGAAGCGTCGTCGGTTTTGAAGCCTTGCTAAGATGGTCTCACCCGCTTCACGGTCCCATTTCTCCGCCCGAGATCATGACAGCGGCACGCGAAACTGGAATGCTTCAGCTGCTAACTCAAACGGTATTCGCCGACTGTTGCGCTCTTATCGAGGGCTTGGTCAAAGCTGACCGTCGTGATGTTCGTGTGGCGATGAATGTTTCACCGCGCGAGTTGGAAGCTGGCGATATTGACGAGATGATTCTTAATGGTCTGGCGGCAAAAGACCTCCCTGCAACGATGTTCGACATCGAGATTACCGAAGAAGCCCCAGTGGATCCGGACAGAGTGGATGAAAAGCTCGGCCAGCTTTCACATGCTGGCATTTCTATCGCGCTCGAGGACTTCGGCACCGGTTTTTCGACGTTGGCATCGCTCAAGGACAGTCGGATCAGGAAAGTGAAAATAGATCAGGGCTTCATTCGCGGCTTAGCCAAGTCCCGGGAGAATCGGCTGCTTGTCAAAGCGGTGATTGACCTTGGTAGGACGCTCGGGATCGAGGTCATGGCCGAGGGCGTTGAAACAGAGGCAGATCGGCAAACTCTGTACAAGCTTGGCTGCAGAACCGCGCAGGGCTTCCTGTTCTCTAAGGCAGTGCCTCTCCATTTGGCACTTGATTCGGTAGTAAAAGAGCACGCGAAGGAGTTGTGACCGGCCTCTCCGTCCGTGCTGCTCGCGGAACTTTCATGTGGGGTGGACCTGACGCGCGAAAGCCGTTTCGGACGGTAGAGTTATTACGGGGGCGAAACTGAGCACGTGGTTTGGATAGCAGCAATCCGGTCCACCGGCGCACATGCAGCGGCTTCATACAAGCGTTCAAGTTGCGAGATGAGCTTGAGTGAACGACGTCGGAGAATTGCGTCCCTTGGACGCTGGTTTCGCGGTTCCCGTAGGATTCGATTACGGGAAGCGTTCTTGGCTGCTTCTCGGCTCAGCGCTCATCTGGATGAACAACGTACCCGCGGTCAAGGTTTTCGCGACCTCAACCCAGTCACCATCCCGCAACAGCAGCGGTCGGGTCCTGATCAAGCGCTCAGCCTCAGCACAGGTGCTGGAGCAACGGTAGAGCGCGGAAAACGTGTATCGGAATGCGCTGGCTCACCATAGGAAGCTGCCACGGCATGTCGAATGTCCCCAGGGGGCGGGACCGTTCCCTTGCATTTGTCTCGATGACGGGCTCTCAAAGCTAAAGCCAAGAGAGCTTTATAAAAATCGCACCCGATCGGCTGCGCAACGACGACCAGCTGAGGCCCGATCGGGTGCTAAGGTCGTGCCAAAAAAGGCGCGTCACTGTCGCATTTCTAGCCGGCTTGCGATCGGACGTCATCTCTTGGCGATCGTTGCCCCTTCTCTCAAATGCGCTTAGCGGCGCCGACGGCGAATAGCGCAAGCTTTTCCACCCGTTTCTACTCCACTACCGAGACTCGTCACCAACCTCCTTTTATTCGCTTCCATATGGCCCATCCTGTCTCCAATCGAGGAGGAGCGCGAACATGGGCCAAGCCGTAGAACGTCTCAGTCTCGGGAATTCTTCTGCTCGCCAAACTGCCGTTGTCACCGGCACCATATTTGGCAGGGTGACAGTGAACGACAAGATATCAGGCGTTCTTGTCTGGGCTGAACTATGCTTGCAAGCCATAACCCAAAAATCGCCGATCCCTTTGAATTCGAGCCGGATGAATGGGTGTTTCAAAATTTTTGGCGGTTTTAGGCAGAACCCTCCGATGGCCCGCGTACCGGTCAAGCTTCGTGAGCACTTTAGGTTCGTCGATCAGGCATAGGTTTGTATCCCATGCCACATGCTGGCCGTTTGCCTAGTTCGGAAGCCCTCGAGAGGCGTTGCTCGTCTTGGTATGGCGTCGCCCCTTTTTCCGATCCATCGGCCACGGAGCTAGAATGCTGTCTAGCTGTTGCCGCCTACTTGGTCATCCGGCATGGAGATGCCTATATACCGACCTTCGAAAGGCTGGAATACGAGGTCGAACAAATGCGGCGGAAGCTCGGAAATCGCGAGCGAGCGCAGCGCGTGCTGGCCACGCTCAACCTAAATGGCTCGGACAGCTGGAGCCGTGAGGTTGGTTCTCAAGGCCTGGATGGCGCCGCAATCACATTCGCCCGGGCGGGGTAAAAGCGATTTTTTGAAGCCACTCGCGCTTTTGCGCTAACGAAGGTCCCGCGCCGTATTTGGGCCGGATCCATTTGTGGCCCATCAGAGAAGCAATTACCTTCTCCGGCGCCTCAACTGCCGTCAGCCGGTCCTCGAAAGTGTGTCGCAGGCTATAAAGACTATGCTCGGAAGTCGGCAGAAGTTCCTTGCTGGCGAGCACCTTGTTGACGAGCGCTGAAAGTGACGCGGCCTTGTCGCGATAACGAGGAAAGCCGTCCGGATGGAGCTTGATGGCTGCAAGTGCGCCGCCAACCAAGGGAATGTCACGGGCTGAATGACCGGTCTTCAAGCGACGGCCATTGGGGCGCACCCGCACATGCGGGATTTCTTGATCGAGGTGGATTGTTTCGGTGGTGAGGTTTGCCGCTTCAGAAAGCCTGAGTCCGGTATCGGCAATCACATAGATTAGATGGCGGGCTTCGTCATTGAGTCCGTCGAGCGCGCCTTCAGCGAGTATCTTCTCCTGAATGAACTCCGCTGTGAACGCAGCGCGTTGCCCGGGGACGGCGCCGGAAAGACGCAGGTTTCGAAAAACCGGCTCCAGCTTGAGCTGGTGAGTCAGATCGACGACGCGCAGCATTTTCGAAACATGGCCGATGTCCTTGTTGGCCGTACCGATATCAAGTCCATCCTCAACGATCCGCTTTTGCCACCACTCGCGGAACGCGATTGCGTCGTCCCGAGTGAGGCTTGCGATCTCCTTGTCGCCAATGACTCCAACCAGATTGGCAACTGCGCGCTTTTTGGGGTTACGCCATTTCTTGATTTGGTTAGGCGACATGGTCAGCAAGTTCTGTTGCTCGATCGTCTCGAATTCCTTGATAAGACCGCTCAGGCGGACCGCTGGCCGCTTCTCCCCACCCATGACGGCCGAGACGTCCTGCGCGTCCTCGATCGATTTTTTGTCGAGGAGCAGCTTGATACGGGCCATGAGTTCGTCGAGCGGCCCCGCTGCTAGTTCCTCGTTAGAGCGATAGGCCAATCCAAATGACCGCGCGCGCTTCCTCGCGGCTTCGAAACGCAGCCCCGCCTCGGCGGATTGGCCTTCCCGCAGTCTACGCCAATACGCCTCCAGCCCCGCGCCGAGGCTTTGCACTGCATCTCGCGCCCGTACACCGCGGGGATCGTCAGCCACGGCGACGCCCGTGGAAATGCGTACTAGGCAGCGGCGATCAAACGCCGCGAATTCCTTCGGCACCCTGCGGACGAGATACCAGATGCCTTCACGTTTATGCGGCTTTGGCGCTGCGGAACGTCGCATTATCTTTCTCTAATGTTACACAGTTTGTTACACAGTCTAAGATAAGTTTCGCTTCGCGCTGGTCAAGCGCAACAAGGAAGCTTTTGAAAGGAAACGATTATTATGGAAGCTAAATGGCGGAGAGGGAGGGATTCGAACCCCCGATGGGCTTGCACCCATGCCGCATTTCGAGTGCGGTGCATTCGACCACTCTGCCACCTCTCCGCGGTCATGGTCGGCCGTTGCCGGCGCGGCGCACTAGATAACGGCTGAACGGGCAGGTTACAAGGCCAATCCGTCAGTTATTTGGCTTGCTTGGCAAGCGGCGGATTCACGGGCTGCTGGGGTACAGCGAGACCCGAGGCAGATTGCCGACCAGTCACCCATCCTCAGCCCAGGCGGGGCAACGCCGTGGGCATGTCGGCACAGCCGGTCCGTGCCCGCCAATGACGGTCTCGGAAACGGCGCGGCTGGTTTGCCTTGACTCGCCCCCAACCTTCGGTTAGGGACAGCGCGCAATCGGCGTGGAGGGTTCTTCCGCGCCGCTTGTTTTTTGAACCCGCAGACTGACAAAAAGACGGCCGAACCGCCAGATGCGGTTCATCAAGGCCGACCGAACAGCGAAAGGCAAAAAATGTTCGCAGTCATTAAAACGGGTGGCAAGCAGTATCGCGTTGCCGCCAACGATCTCCTGAAGATCGAAAAAGTCGAAGCCAATGTCGGCGATATGGTCGAGATCGGCCATGTGCTGGCGCATGGCGAGGGCGAGAATGTCACGTTCGGCGCGCCGTTCGTCGACGGCGCGGTGGTCACCGCCGAAGTCGTCGAACAGGGCAAGAACCGCACCGTCATCGCCTTCAAGAAGCGCCGCCGGCAGAATTCGCGCCGCAAGATCGGCCATCGTCAGCTTTTGACCACCGTGCGGATCTCCGAGATCCTGCTGGGTGGCGCCAAGCCGACGAAGACGGCATCGGTCAAGGCGCCGAAGAAGGTGAAGGCCGAGGCCGCCACCGAGGTGCAGGCGGAAGCCGCGCCGAAGAAGGAGCCCAAGGCCAAGGCAGCCGAGACAAAGGCAGCCGAGACCGCGGCAGCGCCGCTGTTCAAGGCGCCGAAGGGTGAGCCGGACGATCTGACCGTGATCAAGGGCATCGGCCCGGTCGCAGCCAAGGATCTCAACGAGCAGGGCATCATCACCTTCGCGCAGCTCGCCAAGCTGACCGACAAGGATGTCGCCAAGATCGACGAGCACATGTCCTTCAGCTCCGACCAGATCAAGGACTGGCGCGAGCAGGCCAAGGAATTGGCTGCGAAGTAATTTTCTGGCGACCTGGTCGCCGGATCGGACTTGAAACGGAACGCGAACGCGTTCATAAGGCCTTTTAGGCGCCTTGCGGCGCAACGGAGTTAGTTAGATGGCACACAAGAAAGCTGGCGGCTCGTCGCGCAACGGTCGCGACTCGCATTCCAAGCGTCTGGGCGTGAAGAAGTTCGGCGGCGAAGCCGTCATCCCGGGCAACATCATCATTCGTCAACGCGGCACCACGTGGCATCCCGGCGTCAATGTCGGCATGGGCACGGACCATACGCTTTTTGCGCTCGAGACCGGCGCCGTGACGTTCAACAAAAAAGCCAACGGCCGAACCTACGTATCGGTCAACCCGATTGCCAAAGCCGCGGAGTAGCCGGTTCCGCACTAGAACACCGGCGCCCATCTCGGGAACCGGTGTCTGGCAAAGCCAGGAAAAGGATCAGGGGAGATGGGTTTCCATCTCCCCTTTTTCTTGTGCCTGGAGGACTTTCAAATGGTTGCCGAAGCGGAAGACTCAGAAGACGAAAGTTACGCGATAGATTGTCCGGTGCTGGTCACCGAGCGACTGGTGATGCGGGCGCCTCACGAAGGCGATATCGCGCAACTGGTCGAACTTGCCGACAACCGCCATGTCGCCGAAATGCTGGCCCGCATGCCGCACCCCTATGGCGAGCCCGAGGCGCGCTCTTTCCTGGCCATGACCAAGTCGCGCCGGGCCGGCATCGCTTATGCCCTGACGTTGGCCGGCACCGACACCTTCGTCGGCTGCGCCGGTCTCAACACCACCGATCGCGGGCTGGAACTCGGTTACTGGATCGGCGAGCCGCACTGGAAGAAGGGCTATGCGACCGAGGCGGCGCACGCGCTGGTCGATCTCGCCTTCCAGAGGACGTCGATCCAGGTTCTGCATGCCTCGACGCGGGTCATCAATCCGGCCTCGCGCCGCGTCATCCACAAGTGCGGGTTCCAGTATGCCGGCCAGGGCATGCTGAATTCGATTGTCGCCGGCCAGGTGCCGGTCGAGCGCTACCGGCTCGATCGCAAGACCTGGACGAGCCTGCGGAACTGGGTCCACTTTTGATGTGTGCCGATATTCAGGTGAGGCCGGCCTGCGAATGGCGGCTTCCTGCGCTTCCGGTGCTCGCGTACGAAAAGTACGCTCCGCTCCGGTTCTCGGAAGCCACTATTCTCGGCTCGGCCTGACCTGAATCTCGACACACATCGGGTACGGCGCGAAACCAATGGGAGGCAAACTTGGATCAGCCCAGTTCGACCCAGACCGGCAGGTGGTCCGAGCCGACGGCCTTTCGGTCGACCCACAGGCGCTGCAGGGATTTGGCGAGCGACGCGCTGGTGAAGATGTAGTCGATGCGCTTGTGGCGGCTGGGATCGGTGGGTTGTTTCGGGTCGACCCAGCTGATGAGATCGTCGCCGGTGGCGTTCAAGCGCAAGGCGGCATCGACGGCGAAGTCGGCGGTCAGCGGCATGCCGAATTCATGATCCGGCCGGCCGGCGAGTTCGATATATTCGGGTGAGCCGGCCAACATGTTGAAATCGCCCATGCCCACAAAGGCTTCGGGATGCGGCAATTCCGGCAGGCCGATCTCGGCGACGCCGGACAGCGCGCCGCCTTCGAGCGCGTAGTTCAGCATGCGTTGGCGCAGGAACTGGATCTGGCTGGCGCGTTCGACGGGGCTGCGGTGATCGAGATGGATGGAATAGAAGCGGATGAAACCAAGCGGCGTCTCGATCAGCGCTTCCAGCGCGCCACGCTGGAAGTTCATCATCTCGAAGCTGCGGCTGCGCGGCAAAAGCAGGTTGCGCGACAGATGAATAGGCGTTTTCGACAGCACCATGTTGCCGAGCTGGAAGGTTTTCGTGATGGCGCGGCCATTGTCGATGTGCGAACCGATATTGGCCTCGAAATTGCTGCCATAGACGGCGAAGTAGTCGGGCAGCGCCTCGCCGATCTCGGCGACCATGTCGCGGCCGCCGTTCCTGGGATTGTTGCGGGTCACTTCCTGCAGAGCGATCACATCGGCGCCGCGCACGGCATCAGCGATGCGTCCGACATCGTACTGCCCGTCGAGGCCGATGCCGTACTGGATATTGTAGGTTACAAGCTTCATTCCGGCATCTCTCCGGCCGATCCCGCGCGGCCATTGTCACAAAACGGCCTCGCCCTTCGCCGCGCCTTGGTTTAGAGCAAGGGCCAAGGTTTAGAGCAATGCCGCAAGGCCACTAGTAGAAACTGTACAATCCCATGAAATTTCTCGATCAAGCCAAGGTCTACATCCGCTCCGGTGACGGTGGCGCCGGTTCCGTGTCGTTCCGGCGCGAAAAGTTCATCGAGTTCGGCGGGCCGGATGGCGGTGATGGCGGCCGTGGCGGCGATGTCTGGCTGGAGGCGGTCGACGGGCTGAACACGCTAATAGACTACCGCTACCAGCAGCATTTCAAGGCCAAGACCGGCGTCCACGGCATGGGCCGCAACATGACCGGCGCCAAGGGCGCCGATGTCACGCTGAAAGTGCCGGCGGGAACGCAAGTGTTCGAAGAAGACAACGAGACGCTGATCTGCGATCTGACCGTGGTCGGCCAGCGCTTTCTGCTGGCCAAGGGCGGAAATGGCGGTTTTGGCAACCAGCATTTCAAGACATCGACCAACCAGGCGCCGCGCCGCGCCAACCCCGGCCTGCCGGGGCAGGAGCTCAACATCTGGCTGCGGCTGAAGCTGATCGCCGATGCCGGACTGGTCGGGCTGCCGAATGCCGGCAAGTCGACATTCCTGGCGGCGGTCACCGCGGCCAAGCCGAAGATCGCCGACTATCCGTTCACGACGCTGCATCCCGGCCTCGGCGTTGCCCGCATCGATGCGCGCGAATTCGTCATCGCCGATATTCCGGGCCTCATCGAAGGCGCGCATGAGGGTGTCGGCATCGGCGACCGCTTCCTTGGCCATGTCGAGCGCACGCGTGTGCTGTTGCATCTGGTTTCGGCGCAGGAGGAAAATCCGGGCAAAGCCTACAAGACCGTGCGCGCGGAGCTCGAGGCCTATGGCAACGGCCTGACCGACAAGGTCGAGATCGTGGCACTGTCCCAGGTCGACACGCTCGACGCCGATGCGCGCAAGAAAAAAGTCGCCTCGCTGAAGCGTGCCGCCGGCCGCGCACCGATGCTGTTGTCGGCCGTCACCGGCGAAGGCGTCGAGGCGGTGCTGCGGGCGTTGATGTCGGTGGTGGCCGAGGCGCGTGCGCAGATCGCTGCGCCAGTCGAGACGCGCTGGGAAAAGTAGGACGATGCAGTCGCTGGGAAAATATCGGCGCATCACCGTCAAGATCGGCTCGGCGCTGCTCGTCGACCGCACGACGGGGCTGAATCGCGACTGGCTGGCCTCGCTCGCCGACGACATTGCCGGGCTGGCCAAGGGCGGCGCTGAAATCCTCGTCGTCTCGTCCGGCGCCATTGCGCTTGGCCGCACGATCCTTGGTCTCGGCAAGCGCGCCTTGAAGCTCGAAGAGAGCCAGGCCGCGGCAGCCGTCGGGCAGATCGCATTGGCCGGCGCGTGGTCGGATGCGCTCGGCAAGGGCAGCCTGAAATCGGGCCAGATCCTGCTGACGCTCGGCGACACCGAGGAGCGCCGCCGCTATCTCAACGCACGGGCAACGATCTCGACGCTGCTCAAGATGAAGGCGGTGCCGGTCATCAACGAAAACGACACGGTGGCGACGTCCGAAATCCGCTATGGCGACAATGACCGGCTGGCGGCTCGCGTCGCCACCATGATGGGCGCCGACCTCCTGGTACTGCTCTCCGACATCGATGGCCTCTATACGGCGCCGCCGGCGCGTGACCCCCAAGCTAAATTCATTCCGGTGGTCGACCGCATCACGCCCGATATCGAGGCGATGGCGGGGGCGGCTGCTTCCGAGCTGTCGCGCGGCGGCATGCGCACGAAGCTCGATGCCGGCAAGATCGCCACCGCCGCCGGCACCGCGATGATCATCACGTCGGGCACGCGGTTGTCGCCGCTGATGGCGATCGAACGCGGCGAGCGCGCTACTTTCTTTCGGCCGAGCAGCAACCCGGTCAAGGGCTACAAGACCTGGATCGCCGGCCAGCTCGAACCGGCCGGCCGGCTTACGGTCGATGCCGGCGCCATCGGTGCGCTGCTGTCGGGAAAGTCGTTGCTGCCGGCCGGCGTCAAGCTGGTCAGCGGCAATTTCTCGCGCGGCGACACGGTGGCTATCCTGTCGCCCGAGGGCCGCGAGATCGCGCGCGGGCTGGTTGCCTACGATGCGGCCGATGCCGTAAGGATCGCGGGCCTGAAGACGACCGAGATCGAAACCGTGCTCGGCTACGAGGCGCGTTCGGCGATGATCCACCGCGACGACCTTGTGGTAAGCCATTCGGGTGACCAAGTACGGGCCGGCGACCAAGTACTGGCCAGTGACCAGGTAACCAGCGGAGGATGAGCCATGCTGAAACTGCATGAAAAATCCGGGGATGACACCGTAGCAACGATGGCCGATATCGGCCGTCGTGCCCGCGCTGCCGCCCGACCGCTGGCCATTGCCACGACCGCCGCCAAGAACGCCGCACTCCTCGCAATGGCAGAGGCGATCGTCGCTCGTGAGCAGGACATTCTCGACGCCAACGCCATCGATGTCTCGAACGGCCAGGAATCCGGGCTTTCCGCCTCCTTCATGGATCGGCTGAAGCTCGATCCGGCGCGTATTCGCGCCATGGCCGACGGCATCCGGGAAATCGCCGCGCTGCGCGATCCGGTCGGCGATGTGATGGCGCAATGGGACAGGCCGAACGACCTGCATATCGAGCGTGTGCGCACGCCGCTCGGCGTCGTCGGCGTCATCTATGAGAGCCGCCCGAACGTCACCGCCGATGCCGGCGCGCTGTGCCTGAAAGCCGGCAATCCGGTGATCCTGCGCGGCGGCTCGGATTCGCTCAATTCGTCGGCCGCCATCCATGCCTGCCTGGTCGAAGGGCTGAAGGAAGCCGGCCTGCCGGACGACGCCATCCAACTGGTGCCGACCACCGATCGCGCCGCCGTCGGCGAGATGCTGAAGGGCCTCGGCGGTACGCTGGATGTCATCATTCCGCGTGGTGGCAAAAGCCTCGTTGGGCGGGTGCAGAGCGAGGCGCGGGTGCCGGTTTTCGCGCATCTCGAAGGCATCTGCCATCTCTACATCGACCGCTCGGCCGATCTCGACATGGCGGTGCGGATAGCCGTCAACGCCAAGATGCGGCGCACCGGCGTCTGCGGTGCCGCCGAGACGCTGCTGGTCGACCAGGCGGTCGCCTCCACCCATCTGGTGCCGATCCTCGACGCACTGCGCGCCGCCGGTTGCGAAATCCATGCCGATGCCGACGTGCTGAAAGTGTTTTTCGATGCCAAGCCGGCGATCGATGCCGACTGGGTGACCGAATATCTCGACGCCATCATCGCGGTGAAGCTGGTCGACGGCGTTGCCGGTGCCATCGAGCATATCGAGACGTTTTCCTCGCATCACACCGAGGCGATCGTCGCCGAGGACGCGCAAGCCGTCGAAAGATTCTTCAACGAGATCGATTCGGCGATCCTGCTGCACAACGCATCGACGCAGTTCGCCGATGGCGGTGAGTTCGGCATGGGCGCCGAGATCGGCATAGCCACCGGCAAGATGCATGCGCGCGGACCGGTCGGCGTCGAGCAACTGACCTCGTTCAAATACCGCGTGCGCGGGTCGGGACAGGTGAGGCCTTGAAGCTTTTCGTTGTCAGAGCCTGAGGCAATGCTGGCATCTTCCGAACCGGCGGTACCCTCCCGTTACCTGAAGATGCCGCATGCCGAGAAAGGCCTCGCCGTCGGCCTGTTCGGCGGCTCGTTCAATCCGCCGCATGCCGGCCATGCGCTGGTCGCCGAGATCGCGCTCAGGCGCCTGGCGCTCGATCAGCTGTGGTGGATGGTCACGCCGGGCAATCCGCTGAAGAACACCAGGGAACTGGCGCCGCTCGGCGAACGGCTGCAGCTGTCGGAGCAGATCGCCAAGAACCCGAAGATCAAGGTCACCGCGTTCGAAGCCGCCCATCACGTCCGCTACACCGCCGACACGCTGGCGCTGGTCAAGGCGCGCAATCCCGGGGTCGACTACGTCTGGATCATGGGGGCGGATAGTTTGCGCGATTTCCACCGCTGGCAGCGCTGGCGCGAGATCGTCATGACCTTCCCGATCGCCGTCATCGACCGCCCGGGCGCGACGCTGTCGTTCCTGTCCTCCGTCGTCGCCAAGACCTTCGACTATGCCCGCATCGACGAGGGCGATGCGCCGCGGCTTGCCCGCATGAAAGCACCGGCCTGGACCTTTATCCACGGCCCGCGCTCGTCGCTGTCATCAAGTGCGATCCGCAAGCTGGCGAAGGGGTGAGCCCGACCGCCCGCCCATGTCGCTTTTATCGCTCCCTTTGCCCGTTTCATGGGCAATCCTGAGCAGGCATGTCGATTCCCACCCGCAGCGAAGCCGAGCAGGGCGCCGAGCCCACACCGCTGATCGCGATTGCCAGCGTCATCGTGTCGATGGCACTGATAGCCGTCGGCAACGGGCTGATGTTTGCCTATATCCCGGTTCGGCTCGGCGCCGAGGGTTTCGATCCGACCTGGGCCGGACTTATCATCACCGGACTTTCGGCCGGTGGGCTGGCGGGCTGCATCCTGACCGGACCGCTGGTGCGAAGGGTCGGCCATGCCCGTGCCTTCATGGTGTTGTCGGCGCTGATCGCACTCGCCAACGCCGCCGTCGGCGCCGGGGTCCATCCGCTGCTGTGGATAGCCGCCCGCGCGCTCTACGGCTTTGCCATCTGCGGCCTGTTCATCGTCGCGCAGAGCTGGCTGAACGACGCCGTTGCCAACGCCATCCGTGGCCGGGTCATGGCTTTCTTCTACGTTGCCTATGTCGCCGGGCTTGGCGTCGGCTACGCGACGCTGGCGCTGGTCGATATCAGGACAGCGGATGCGCCGCTGATCGGCATCGCCTTCACGGCGCTATCGATCCTTCCCGTCGGGATGACCCGACTTGCCCAGCCGCCGGCCCCGCAGCCG
>NZ_RZOL01000119.1:0-15437 GCF_004022985.1 Mesorhizobium sp. M7A.F.Ca.ET.027.02.1.1
GGGCAAGAAACTGCCGTTCGATTCGCTGCCGCAGCTGCGCGCCAAGCTCTATGGCGAATACCCGCATCTGGCCCGTATCGATCAGGTCGCGGCCGGCAATGCCGAGGACATCGCCGGGGTGGCGAAGCTCGGCGGGCGGCTGAACAAGGGCACCTTCACCTCGCCGGTGACGGATTTCTACCTGACCAACCCGATCGCGCGGGCATCGGCCGTGATGGCGGAATGCTCGGCGCTGGCCAAGAGCGGCTTCAAGCAGGCGGCGGAATAAGCATGGACACTTTCTTCTCCTTCTACGTGCTGCCGGCGCTGATCATTCTGCTGAAATCGGTCGTGCTGATCGTTATCCTGCTGATTTTCGTTGCTTACATCCTCTACGCCGACCGCAAGATCTGGGCGGCCGTGCAACTGCGCCGTGGCCCGAACGTCGTAGGCCCCTGGGGTACGCTGCAGGCCTTCGCCGATCTGCTGAAGTTCGTCTTCAAGGAACCGGTCATCCCGTCAGGCGCCAACAAGGGCGTGTTCCTTTTGGCGCCGCTGGTGTCGGCCGTGCTGGCGATCTCGGCCTGGGCGGTCATCCCGGTCGATCAGGGCTGGGCGATCGCCAACGTCAATGTCGGCATCCTCTATGTTTTCGCCATCTCCTCGCTCGAGGTCTATGGCGTGATCATGGGCGGCTGGGCCTCCAACTCGAAATATCCGTTCCTCGGCGCGCTGCGTTCGGCCGCTCAGATGGTGTCCTACGAGGTCTCGATCGGCTTCGTCATCGTCACCGTTCTGCTCACCGCCGGCTCGCTCAACCTCACCGATATCGTGCTGTCGCAGCATGATGGAATTGGTACGCGGCTTGGCCTGCCCAACACCTTCCTCGACTGGAACTGGCTGGCGCTGTTCCCGATGTTCATCATCTTCTTCATCTCGGCGCTGGCCGAGACGAACCGGCCGCCCTTCGATCTGGTGGAAGCCGAATCGGAACTGGTCGCCGGCCACATGGTCGAATATTCGTCGACGCCGTTCCTTTTGTTCTTCCTCGGCGAGTATGTCGCCATCGTGCTGATGTGCGCGCTGGCCACCATCCTGTTCCTCGGCGGCTGGCTTCCTCCGTTCGACTTCGCGCCGTTCACCTGGGTGCCGGGCGTCATCTGGTTCGTGTTGAAAGTCTGCTTCGTGTTCTTCGGCATCTCCATGGTGAAGGCCTTCGTGCCGCGCTACCGCTACGACCAATTGATGCGGCTTGGCTGGAAAGTGTTCCTGCCGATCTCGCTGTTCATGGTGGTCGCCACCGCCGCCTTCCTCAAGATCACGGGGTTTGCGTGATGTCCGCTCTTTCCCAAGCCGCCAAATCGCTGCTGCTGCAGGATTTCGTCAGCGCCTTCTTCCTGTCGATGCGCCAGTTCTTCGCGCCGAAGGAGACGATCAACTATCCGCACGAGAAGGGGCCGACTAGTCCGCGCTTCCGCGGCGAGCATGCGCTGCGCCGCTATCCCAATGGCGAGGAACGCTGCATCGCCTGCAAGCTGTGCGAGGCAATCTGCCCGGCGCAGGCCATCACCATCGAGGCCGGCCCGCGCCGCAATGACGGCACGCGCCGCACGGTTCGCTACGACATCGACATGGTGAAGTGCATCTATTGCGGCTTCTGCCAGGAAGCCTGCCCGGTCGACGCCATCGTCGAGGGGCCGAATTTCGAATTCGCGACGGAGACGCGCGAGGAACTCTACTATGACAAGGACAAGCTGTTGGCGAATGGCGACCGGTGGGAGCGCGAACTGGCGCGCAACATCTCGCTGGACTCGCCCTACCGCTGATATTTGACGCATGGGCGGGGCAGGGGCCTCGTCCAGAGGATGATCCCGAAAAGTTGCGGACTTTTCGGACCAGATCATGCTCCGGAATACAGAGTGGCCCATGTTTCTTTCGATCGGGCCTTTCAACCCGATCGGAACATGGGCTAGGACAACGCGGCTTTGGAACCGGAGGCGGAACCAGGCCAGAGACAACAAACAGGACGAGCGTCCTGTTCGTACAGGAACCCGGGGGATCCCCAATGTTGAGTGGACTAGAGGCGGCCTTTTTCTACCTCTTCGCCTTTGTCGCGGTGGCGTCGGCGTTCATGGTCATTTCGTCGCGCAACCCCGTGCATTCGGTGCTGTTCCTGATCCTGACCTTTTTCAACGCCGCCGGCCTGTTCATGCTGACCGGGGCCGAGTTCCTGGCGATGATCCTGCTCGTCGTCTATGTCGGCGCGGTGATGGTGCTGTTCCTGTTCGTCGTCATGATGCTCGACGTCGATTTCGCCGAGATGAAGGAAGGCGCTCTGCAATATGCGCCGATCGGCGCGCTGGTCGGGCTGATCCTGGCGGCGGAGCTGATCGTCGTGCTCGGCGGCTACACTTTCGCGCCGCAGCTCGCCTCGACGGTCTCCAAGCCCATTCCGGATCTCGCCACGCGAACAAACACGGCCGCACTCGGCGACATCCTCTATACCGACTACCTCTACTATTTCCAGATTTCGGGCCTCGTGCTGCTGGTCGCCATGATCGGCGCCATTGTGCTGACGCTGCGCCATAAACCAGGCGTCAAGCGGCAGTCGATCGCAGCCCAGGTCGGCCGCACGCCGGCGACCGGTATGGAAATCCGCAAGGTCAAGACAGGCGAGGGACTCTGAGATGGTTGTCGGCATCGCGCATTATCTGACCGTATCGGCTGTTCTGTTCACGCTCGGCGTGTTCGGCATCTTCCTGAACCGCAAGAACGTCATCGTCATCCTGATGTCGGTCGAGCTGATCCTGCTGGCGGTCAACATCAATTTCGTCGCCTTTTCGGCAGCACTCGGCGATCTGGTCGGCCAGGTGTTCGCGCTGTTCGTGCTGACGGTCGCGGCGGCTGAGGCCGCCATCGGGCTTGCCATTCTCGTCGTCTTCTTCCGCAACCGCGGCTCGATCGCGGTCGAAGACGTGAACATGATGAAGGGTTGACGGAACCACCATGTATCAGGCCATCGTCTTCCTTCCCCTGCTCGGCTTCCTGATCGTCGGCCTGTTCGGCACGTCGCTCGGCGCCAAGGCGTCCGAATACATCACCTCCGGTTTCCTGGTGATCGCGGCGGTGCTGTCGTGGGTCGCTTTCTTCACCGTCGGTTTCGGCCATGGCGAGGTGTTCACCGTGCCGGTGATGCGCTGGATCCAATCGGGTGGGCTGGAAGCGGCCTGGGCGCTCAGGATCGACACGCTGACGGTGGTGATGCTGGTGGTGGTCAACACCGTGTCGGCGCTGGTTCACATCTATTCGATCGGCTACATGCACCACGATCCGAACCGGCCGCGCTTCTTCGCCTATCTGTCGCTGTTCACCTTCGCCATGCTGATGCTGGTGACATCAGACAATCTGGTGCAGATGTTCTTCGGCTGGGAAGGGGTGGGCCTCGCCTCCTATCTGCTGATCGGCTTCTGGTACAAGAAGCCGTCGGCCAATGCCGCGGCAATCAAGGCCTTCGTCGTCAACCGCGTCGGCGATTTCGGCTTCGCGCTCGGCATTTTCGGCCTGTTCGTGCTGTTCGGCTCGGTCAATCTCGGCACCATCTTCGCCAATGCGGCAACGTTCATTCCGGCCGAAGGCGCCCCGCACGGCGCCGCGGTGCTGACCTTCCTCGGCTATGCGCTGGACAAGCAGGCGGCCATGACGATCGTCTGCCTGCTCCTGTTCATGGGCGCCATGGGCAAGTCGGCGCAAGTGCCGCTGCACACCTGGCTGCCGGATGCCATGGAAGGCCCGACACCGGTTTCCGCGCTGATCCATGCCGCCACCATGGTGACGGCCGGCGTGTTCATGCTGGCACGGCTGTCTCCGCTGTTCGAACTGTCGCATTCGGCGCTGACCGTGGTGACCTTCATCGGTGCCTTCACGGCCTTCTTCGCGGCCACCGTCGGTCTCGTCCAGAACGACATCAAGCGCGTCATCGCCTATTCGACCTGCTCGCAGCTCGGCTACATGTTTGTGGCACTCGGCGTCGGCGCCTATGGCGCGGCGATCTTCCACCTGTTCACGCATGCCTTCTTCAAGGCGCTGCTGTTCCTCGGCTCGGGCTCGGTCATCCATGCCGTGTCCGACGAGCAGGATATGCGCAAGATGGGCGGCCTCAGGAAACTGATCCCGACCACCTACTGGATGATGGTGATCGGCACGCTGGCGCTGACCGGCGTCGGCATTCCGGTGACGGTCATCGGCACCGCCGGCTTCTTCTCCAAGGACGCCATCATCGAGAGCGCCTTTGCCGGCCACAATTCGGTTGCCGGCATGGCCTTCGTGCTTTTGGTCATCGCCGCCTGCTTCACCTCCTTCTACTCCTGGCGGCTGATCTTCATGACCTTCCACGGCAAGCCGCGGGCGAGCCATGAGGTGATGCACCATGTCCATGAATCGCCGCCGGTGATGCTGGTGCCGTTGTTCATCCTGGCCGCGGGCGCGCTGTTTGCCGGCGTCATCTTCCACGGCGCCTTCATCGGCGAGGGCTATGCCGAGTTCTGGAAGGCATCGCTGTTCACACTGCCTGACAATCACATCCTGCACGACATCCACGAATTGCCGCTGTGGGTCGAACTGTCGCCCTTCATCGCCATGCTGAGCGGCTTCGCGCTGGCCTGGAAATTCTACATCCGCTCGCCGGAAATGCCGGTCAACCTGGCCGCGCAGCATCGCGGGCTCTACGCCTTCCTGCTCAACAAGTGGTATTTCGACGAGCTCTACGACTTCCTGTTCGTGCGTCCGGCCAAGCGCCTCGGCCATTTCCTGTGGAAGACCGGCGACGGCACCATCATCGACGGCCTCGGCCCGGATGGCATTTCGGCGCGCGTCGTCGATGTCACCGACCGCATCGTCAAGCTGCAGACCGGCTATCTCTACCACTACGCCTTCGCCATGCTGATCGGCGTTGCCGCACTCGTCACCTGGATGATGCTCTGATGACCGCCTGGCCAATCCTCTCGCTGGTCACCTTCCTGCCGCTGGTTGGTGTGCTGCTTATCCTGTTCATCAATGACGACAGCGAAAATGCACGCCGCAACATCCGCGCCATCGCGCTGTTGACGACGATTTTCACGTTCATCATCTCGCTGTTCATCTGGACCGGATTCGACAATTCGCAGTCCGGCTTCCAGTTCGTCGAGAAGGTCGCCTGGCTCGACTCCGGCATTTCCTACCATATGGGCGTCGACGGCATCTCGATGCTGTTCGTCATCTTGACGACGTTCCTGATGCCGCTCTGCATCCTGGCGTCGTGGGAATCGATCGAGAAGCGCGTGAAGGCCTACATGATCGCCTTCCTGCTGCTCGAAACGCTGATGATCGGCGTGTTCTGCGCGCTGGACATCGTGCTGTTCTACGTCTTCTTCGAAGCCGGCCTGATCCCGATGTTCATCATCATCGGCGTCTGGGGCGGCAAGCGGCGCGTCTACGCCTCGTTCAAGTTCTTCCTCTACACGCTCGCCGGCTCGGTGCTGATGCTGCTCGCCATCATGGCGATGTTCTTCCAGTCCGGCACAACCGACATCCCGACGCTGCTGACCCACAACTTCCCGGCCAACATGCAGACATGGCTATGGCTTGCTTTCTTCGCCTCCTTCGCGGTGAAGATGCCGATGTGGCCGGTGCACACCTGGCTGCCCGACGCGCACGTCGAGGCGCCGACGGCGGGCTCCGTCATCCTGGCCGGCATCCTGTTGAAGATGGGCGGGTACGGTTTCCTGCGCTTCTCCTTGCCGATGTTCCCGCTGGCGTCGGAAATGTTCGCGCCGCTGGTCTTCGCGCTGTCCGTCGTCGCCATCATCTACACCTCGCTGGTGGCGCTGATGCAGGAGGACATGAAGAAGCTGATCGCCTATTCGTCGGTTGCTCATATGGGCTTCGTCACCATGGGCATCTTCGCCATGAACCAGGAAGGCGTGCAGGGCGCGATCTTCCAGATGCTCAGCCACGGCCTCGTCTCCGGCGCGCTGTTCCTGTGCGTCGGCGTCATCTACGACCGCATGCACACACGTGAGATCGCGGCCTATGGCGGCCTGGTCAACAACATGCCGAAATACGCCACGGTGTTCCTGATCTTCACCATGGCCAATGTCGGCCTGCCCGGTACCAGCGGCTTCGTCGGCGAGTTCCTGACCATGCTCGGCGTGTTCCGGGTCAACACCTGGGTGGCGTTCTTCGCCGCCACCGGCGTCATCCTGTCGGCCGCCTACGCGCTCTGGCTCTACCGCCGGGTGATCTTCGGTGCGCTGACCAAGGACAGCCTGAAGGGCCTGCTCGACCTGTCGCTGCGCGAGAAGGTGATCATCTACCCGCTGGTCGTTCTGGTCATCTTCTTCGGCGTCTATCCCGCCCCGGTCTTCGACGCGACGGCCGAATCGGTCAAGTCGCTCGTCACCAATGTCACTGCATCCATCGGCGCCGCGCAGACCGCGGCGGCGAACTGACCAGAGGTTTTGCGAACCATGACGCCGGACCTTCTCTCCAGCCTGTCGCTCTCGACGCCAGAGCTGATCCTTGCCGTCGGCGCGCTGGCGCTGCTGATGGTCGGAGCCTATTCGCGCGCCAACACGGCCAACACGGTAACCGGCCTTGCGGTGGCCGTGCTGGCGATCGCAGGCGCCTGGCTGATCTTCCGGACCGGGCAGGGCAGCGCTTACGGCAATGCCTTCATCCAGGATTCCTTCGCCCGCTTCATGAAGGTGCTGGCGCTGGTCGGCTCGGCGGTGACGCTGGTGATGTCGATGCGCTTTGCCAAGGCTGAACGCTTCGACAAGTTCGAATATCCGGTGCTGATCCTGCTGTGCACGCTCGGCATGATGCTGATGATCTCCGCCAATGGCATGATCGGCCTCTATCTCGGCCTCGAACTGCAATCGCTGGCGATCTACGTGCTGTGCGCGATCAACCGCGACAATCTGCGTTCGACTGAGGCTGGCCTCAAATATTTCGTCCTCGGCGCGCTGTCCTCGGGCATGCTGCTCTATGGCATCAGCCTGGTCTACGGCTACACCGGCAACACCGGCTTCCAGGAGATCGCTTCTGCGCTCGGCAGCGGCGAGCGCCAGCTTGGCCTCGTTTTCGGCCTCGTCTTCGTGCTGGCCGGTCTGGCCTTCAAAATCTCGGCGGTGCCGTTCCACATGTGGACGCCAGATGTCTATGAGGGCGCGCCGACACCGGTGACGGCCTTTTTGGCGGCAGCACCCAAGATGGCGGCGATGGCGCTTATGGTGCGCGTCACCATGGGTGCGTTCAAGCCGATCGCCGCAGACTGGCAGCAGATCATCGTCTTCATCTCGATCGCCTCGATGGCGCTCGGCTCCTTCGCGGCAATCGGCCAGACCAACATCAAGCGGCTTATGGCCTATTCCTCGATCGGCCATATGGGCTACGCGCTGGTCGGCCTTGCCGCCAACAGCCAGGCCGGCGTGCGCGGCGTTGCCATCTACATGCTGATCTATCTGGTGATGACGCTCGGCACCTTCGCCTTCATCCTCGCCATGCGGCGCAAGGAAGGCAATGTCGAGCAGATCAGCGACCTGGCCGGCCTGTCGTCGACCAATCCTATCATGGCGACGATCCTGACCATCCTGATGTTCTCCCTGGCCGGCATTCCGCCGCTCGCCGGCTTCTGGGGGAAATGGTACGTCTTCCTCGCCGCCATCAACGCCAATCTCTATGCGCTGGCGATCATCGGCGTGCTGGCCTCGGTGGTGGGCGCCTATTACTACCTGCGCATCATCAAGATCATGTGGTTCGACGAACCGGTCGGCGGCTTCGTGCCGATGGCGACGGAATTGCGTGTCGTGCTCGGCGTCTCCGGCGCCTTCGTGCTGTTCTACGTGCTGATCGGCGGGCCGATCGGCACCTATGCCGAAGCCGCCGCCAAGACGTTTTTCTAGTCGGCATGGCATTTCGGCTGGCTCCAACCTCGGCGTCGGAAGGGTTCCGGCTCGAGGCGCATGAGAGCGTCGGCTCCACCAATGGGCTGGCACTGGACCACGCAAGGGCAGGCGACCCCGGCAGATTGTGGGTCGTTTCCAAGAAGCAGGAAAGCGGGCGTGGCCGGCGCGGCCGCGTCTGGGCGACCCCCGAAGGCAACCTCGCGGCGACGCTGCTCGTCATCACCAAGGCGGAGCTTCGCCTTGCCGCGACGCTGGGCTTCGTCGCCGGACTGGCGCTGGCCGATGCGCTCGACGCCGTGGTGCCGAAGGGCCGGATCGCTATCGGCCTCGACGGCGGCAGCGAAGGAAAGAACCGTTTCGAACTGAAATGGCCGAACGACGTGCTCGCCTCCGGCGCCAAGCTGGCCGGCATCCTGCTGGAATCGGCAATCCTGGAAGGCGGCCGTTTCGCGGTGGCGGTCGGCATCGGCGTCAATGTGGTGGCATACCCCGAGGATTTGCCCTATCCCGCAACATCACTCAGCGCGCTGGGCGCGGCATGCGATGCGGAAACGCTGTTCCTGGCGCTGTCGGATGCATGGAGCGAGAATGCCCGATTGTGGGACGAGGGGCGCGGACTTGCCGCCGTCAGGCGACGCTGGCTTGATCGTGCTGCGGGGCTCGGCGGCGAAGTTGCTGTCAGAATTGACGGTAATGTGGTGCGTGGGGTGTTTGAGACCATTGACGAGGACTGCCGTTTCGTGATCCGCGACGATAAAGGTTCGGTTCGGACGATCGCCGCCGGCGATGTGCATTTCGGCGCGGTCGCTTCGGCCAGGGCATAGGGCCGTTCATGAACGGTTCTAACTGTTTGTTTTTGCGCAACTCCGGTGGGAAAACCGTTACACACTTTTCCCGGATTGCTTTTTAGGCTTGGCCTGAGGGCCAGGAAGGGAAAAATCATGGCGAAAGCGGAAAACGCCGAACTCGTCTTCGTGCCGCTCGGCGGCGTCGGCGAGATCGGCATGAACTTCGCTCTTTACGGCTACGGGCCGCCCAATGCGCGCGAATGGATCGTCATCGATGTCGGGGTGACCTTCCCCGATGCCAGCCTGCCGGGCGTCGACCTTGTGCTGCCCGACACGCGCTTCATCGAGGAGAACCTCGCCAATCTGCGCGGCATCATCATCACGCATGCGCATGAAGACCATTATGGCGCGCTGCTCGACACATGGCCGAAGCTGAAGGCGCCGGTCTGGATGACGCCGTTCAGCGCCGGCCTGTTGGAGGCCAAGCGGCAAGGCGAGCAGGGCGCGCCGAAAATACCGGTGACGATCTACCGGGCGGGCGAGAAATTCACCGTCGGCCCGTTCGAGATCGAAGCCATTCCGGTCGCGCACTCGATTCCCGAGCCGATGTCGCTGGCCATTACCTCGCCGGCAGGCACCGTCATCCATACCGGTGACTGGAAGATCGATCCGGAGCCGACGATCGGGCCGAAGACCGACGAGGCGCGTTTCCGCGCCTATGGCGACAAGGGCGTTCTGGCGCTGATCTGCGATTCGACCAATGCGCTGCGCGAAGGTGAGTCGCCTTCGGAAGTGGCTGTGGGCGAGGGCCTCAAGGGCGTCATCCAGGCTGCCAAGGGCCGTGTCGCCGTCACCACATTCTCCTCCAATGTCGGACGCATCGTCTCGATCGCCAAAGCGGCGCGCGATGCCGGACGCCAGTGCCTGGTGCTTGGCCGTTCGCTGAAGCGGGTCATCGATGTGGCCGGCGAACTCGGCTACATGGACGGTCTGCCGGAGTTCATCGCCGAGGAGGATTTTGGTTTCATCCCGCGCGAGAACCTGGTCATCATCTGCACCGGCAGCCAGGGCGAGCCGCTGGCCGCACTGGCCAAGCTGTCGCGCGAAGAGATGAAGTCGGTGTCACTGACGGCGGGCGACACGGTGGTGTTTTCCTCGCGTACCATTCCCGGCAACGAGAAGGCGATTCTCGAGATCAAGAACCGCCTCATCGACCTCGGCGTCAAGATCATAGAGGACGGCGATGCACTGGTGCATGTCTCCGGCCATCCGCGGCGCAGCGAATTGCGCAAGATGTATAAATGGGTGCGCCCGCAGATCGGCGTTCCCGTGCATGGCGAGGCGGCACATCTGGTGGCGCAGGGCTCGCTGATGTCGACATCGGGCATCGGCCAGGTGGCGCAGGTGCGCGACGGCGACATGCTCAGGCTTGCTCCCGGCCCAGCCACCATCATGGATCAGGTGCCGTTCGGCCGTATCTACAAGGATGGCAGACTGATCGGCACCGATCAGGCGATGGGCATCCGCGACCGGCGCAAGCTGTCCTTTGCCGGCCATGTGGCGGTCAATGTCGTCCTGGACGACAAATATGAGCTTGCCGGCGACCCCGACCTGGTCGCCATCGGCGTCGCCGAGGCCGACGGCCGTGGCGAGTCGCTGGAAGATCTGATGATCGATGCGGCAATCGGCGCGGTGGACTCCATCCCCCGTCAGCGCCGAAAAGACCTCGACTTGGTGCAGGAAGCAGTGCGGCGCGCCGTGCGCGGCGCCGCCAACGAAGCCTGGGGCAAGAAGCCGCTGGTGACTGTATTCGTCACAAGATGACGAAAGGGAGTACGGGAGTAGGGGAGTAGGAAGAGCAAACAGCTGACATATCTGTCTTTTCCCCTACTCCCGTATTCCCCTACTCCCCTACTTGGGAGTGCCAATGCTCGGACGTCTCAACCATGTCGCGCTTGCCGTGCCGGATCTGGCGGCCGCCGTCGCCGCCTATCGCAACACGCTGGGTGCCGAAGTGACGGCGCCGCAGGCGCTGCCGGAGCATGGGGTGACGGTGGTGTTCGTCAATGTCGGCAACACCAAGGTCGAACTTCTGGAGCCTTTGGGCGAGGGGTCGCCGATCGCCGCCTTCCTGGAGAAGAACCCCTCTGGCGGCATGCATCACCTTTGCTATGAGGTCGACGACATCCTGGCCGCGCGCGATCAGCTCAAGGCCGCCGGCGCCCGCGTGCTGGGCGACGGCAGTCCGAAGATCGGCGCGCACGGCAAGCCGGTGCTGTTCCTGCACCCGAAGGATTTTTTCGGAACGCTGATCGAACTGGAGCAATCATGAGCTGGGTTTCGTTCACCGCCCTGTTTTTCGCGACCTGGTGGGTGGTGCTGTTCGCTGTGCTGCCGTTCAGCGTGAGGACGCAGGACGACGATCGTGACGTGACGCTCGGCACGGTTCCGAGCGCGCCGCGCGGACCTCACATGCTGCGCGCCGTGATCCGCACCACCATCGCCACCGCGATCCTGATGGGCATTTTCTATGGCCTGACGCATGGGCTTGGATACAGCCTCAACGACATCCCGCACATCGTGCCGGAATTCAGCCAAACCTCAGCCAAATAGCCGGCCCCGGCCCAAGAAGATTTGTCCGGCAAAGACGTTTTCATCCGTCGGAACAGCTTGGTTCCAGACAGGAATGCCGTGCCGTTTTGCGGCCGGACGAGCGCTGACGCTGGGTAAGGTGGTTTGGCAACGCGTTGCGCTAAGCAGATGATTGCACAAAAAAAATGCAAGGCACGAGGCCTTGCAATTTAAACGCGTCCGATCTGTTTCCGGTTTCCGGCGGCAGCGAGTAACCGCGCCTAGATCGCATCCTCCCAAGACTTTGACCGCGTAGGAGAGCAGATTTTTTTCCACCCTCTCGGTTATAGAGGTACATTAGCCTAAGGCGAATGAAAATGTCACGAAGAATTTTGCCTTGAAACGGGCATTCTCGTGCTGCACTGCACAATAGTGTGGCAGGCGTTGCTTGGCGAACGATCATCAAGGCGCGCGCGGTGACCGGAAGGCCTTGCAGCGCCGTGGGTCTTCTGGGCGGGGCGAAGGACGGTGCGACGCTTCTGATCCCGGCTATCCCATGCTTTCTGAAAATCGATTGCCGCTTTTCGGGCCGAAGCGTCCGGGTTCCCATTCCGCCTTGAAATGGCTATGAAGCCGGGTCAAGCAAGCCAAAGTCGCGCCGATTCTGACGCGGCCCTCCTCACTCACGGACCTGTCCATGCGTTTGTCGCGCTATTTCCTGCCGATCCTCAAAGAAAACCCGCGCGAGGCCGAGATCGTCTCGCACCGGCTGATGCTGCGCGCCGGCATGATCCGCCAGCAGGGGCAGGGCAGTTTCTCGTGGCTGCCGCTCGGCAAGCGGGTGCTGGACAAGGTCTGCCGCATCATCCGCGAGGAGCAGAATCGCGCCGGAGCGCTGGAAATCCTGATGCCGACCATCCAGTCGGCCGATCTGTGGCGCGAAAGCGGCCGCTATGACGACTATGGCAAGGAGATGCTGCGCATCAAGGACCGGCAGGACCGCGACATGCTCTACGGCCCGACCAATGAGGAAGTGGTCACCGAGATCGTCCGCGCCTATGTGAAGTCCTACAAGGACCTGCCGCTCAATCTCTACCACATCCAGTGGAAGTTCCGCGACGAAGTGCGGCCGCGCTTCGGCGTCATGCGTTCGCGCGAGTTCCTGATGAAGGACGCCTATTCCTTCGACCTCGACTTCGAGGGCGCCAGGGCGGCCTACAACAGGATGTTCGTGTCCTATCTCCGGACTTTTACGCGCATGGGGCTGCAGGCGATACCGATGCGGGCCGACACCGGGCCGATCGGCGGCGATCTCAGCCATGAATTCATCATCCTGGCCGACACCGGCGAGAGCCAGGTCTATTGCCACCGCGACTATCTTTCGCTCGATGTGCCCGGAGAGAAGACTGACTTCGCCAATGCCGCCGAGATCGGCGATATAGTCAAGACTTGGACGACACCCTACGCAGCCACCGACGAGATGCACGACGAGGCGGCGTGGGAGAAGATCGGCGAGAGCGACAAGGTTTCGGCGCGCGGCATCGAGGTAGGCCACATCTTCCATTTCGGCGACAAATATTCGAAGCCGATGGGCGCCAAGGTGACAGGGCCCGACGGCAAGGATCATTTCGTCTCCGGCGGCTCCTACGGCATCGGTCCGTCGCGGCTGGTCGCGGCGATCATCGAAGCCAGCCATGACGACAACGGCATCATCTGGCCGGAGGCGGTGGCTCCGTTCGACATCGGGCTGATCAACATGAAAGCGGGCGACGCCGAGTGCGACCGCGTCTGCGACGAATTGCATGCCGCTTTCGTCGCCGCCGGCAAGGACGTGCTCTACGACGACACCGACCAGAGGCCCGGCGGCAAGTTCGCCACCGCCGACCTGATCGGCCTGCCCTGGCAAGTGATCGTCGGGCCGCGTGGTGTCGCCGCCGGCGAGATCGAGATCAAGAATCGCAAGACCGGCGAGCGCGAGACGCTGCCGATCGCAGACGTGAAGAAGCGCTTCGGTGTCGCCGCATGAACGAGGCGGTGGCGGCAAGACCGGTCGGCGCCGGACCCTTTTCCATCTTCGAGCGCATGGTCGCCTGGCGCTATCTGCGCTCGCGGCGCAAGGAGACGGTGATCTCGGTGATCGCCTCGATCTCCTTCCTCGGCATCATGCTGGGCGTCGCCACGCTGATCGTGGTCATGGCGGTGATGAACGGTTTCAGGGCGGAGCTTTTGACGCGCATCCTCGGCGTCAACGGCCACCTGATCGTGCAGCCGCTCGATTCGCCGCTGGAGGACTACGCGCAGGTCGCCAGCCGCATCAACGGTGTGTCAGGCGTCAAATACGCCATCCCGCTGATTGATGGCCAGGTGCTTGCGCAAGGCAATGTCGGCGGCGGAACCGGAGCGCTGGTGCGCGGCATACGCGGCGAGGATCTGAGCAAGATCGCCATCGTTGCCAGCAACATCAAGCAGGGCTCGATCGCCGATTTCGACTCTGGCGACGGCGTTGCCATCGGCAAGCGCATGGCGGAGAATCTCGGCCTGACGCTTGGCGATACCATCACCTTGATTTCGCCCGACGGCGACGTGACGCCGATCGGCACCACGCCGCGCATGAAGGGTTACAAGATCGCGGCGATCTTCGAAGTCGGCATGTCCGAATATGACACCTCCATCGTCTACATGCCGTTTTCCGAAGCGCAGCTCTATTTCAACATGGACGGGCGGGCGCAGACGATCGAGATCTATGTCGACAATCCAGACGATGTCGATGCGCTGAAACCGAAGGTGGAGGCGGCGGCGCAGCGGCCGATCGACATGGTCGATTGGCGCCAGCGCAACGAGACCTTCTTCTCCGCGCTGCAGGTCGAGCGCAACGTCATGTTCATGATCCTGACGCTGATCGTGCTGGTGGCGGCGCTGAACATCATCTCCGGCCTGATCATGCTGGTGAAGGACAAGGGGCACGACATCGCCATCCTGCGCACCATGGGGGCGTCGCGCGGCGCCATCCTGCGTATCTTCCTGATGACGGGTGCGGCGATCGGCGTGACCGGCACGCTTGCCGGTGTGCTGCTCGGCGTGCTGATCTGCACCAACATCGAGTCCATCCGCCAGTTCTTCTCATGGATGACCGGCAAGGTGCTGTTCAATCCGGAGCTCTATTTCCTCAGCCAGTTGCCGGCGAAGATGGATCCGCGCGAGACGACCTATGTCGTCCTGATGGCGCTCGGCCTGTCCTTCCTGGCAACCGTGTTTCCGGCATGGCGCGCCGCGCGTCTCGATCCGGTCGAAGCCTTGAGGTACGAATAGTGGCCGAGGTCATTATCGAGCTGAAGAGCGTCGAGCGGCACTATGTCCAGGGGCCGCGCAAGCTCACCATCCTGAACGGTGCCGATTTCTCGCTGAAGCGCGGCGAGATGGTGGCGCTGGTGGCGCCGTCGGGCACCGGCAAGTCGACCCTGCTGCACACTGCCGGCTTGCTGGAGCGTCCCGACGCCGGCGACGTCATCCTGGCCGGCCGTGCCTGCGGGCGGCTCTCCGATGACGAGCGCACGGCGATCCGCCGCAACGATGTCGGCTTCGTCTACCAGTTCCATCATCTGCTGCCGGAATTCTCGGCGCTGGAAAACATCATGATGCCGCAGCTCATCAAGGGGCTCAGCCGCAAGGACGCGGCCGAGCGCGCGGCGCAGCTGCTCGATTACATGCAGATCGGCAAGCGCGCGTCGCACCGGCCGTCCGAACTTTCCGGCGGCGAACAGCAGCGCGTTGCCATCGCGCGTGCGGTCGCCAATGCGCCGCTGGTGCTGCTGGCCGACGAGCCGACCGGCAATCTCGATCCGGTCACCGCGTCCTATGTGTTCGAGGCGCTGGCGGCGCTGGTCAAGCAATCGGGCCTCGCGGCGCTGATCGCCACCCACAATCACGAACTGGCATCGCGCATGGACCGGCGTGTCACGCTGGCCGACGGCAAAGTGGTGCCGCTTTAGTCTCTGATGTCGTCATCCTAGGGCGAAGCTCCGCGGAGCGGAGCGTAGACCCTAGGATCCATGCCGTTACTTTCGAGACAAATGCAGGGGTCGAGGATATGCGACCTCTATCAGAGCGATAATTCTGCACCGTAGCATCGCCCCTGGGTCACGGCATGGATCCTAGG
>NZ_RZOL01000011.1:0-41025 GCF_004022985.1 Mesorhizobium sp. M7A.F.Ca.ET.027.02.1.1
GGTATGAAGTGCAGCACTTCGCGATGCAGTGCCAAGGCGACGTCCCTATCTTCAGAGGCCCGGTATTTCAAGTGGCTGTCGCGTCTGAGCTGGCTGATGCTCTCGAGCAGGCGTTCGACTATCTTCAGCTCCAGATAGTGAGAGAAGATTACGAATTGCCGCGGGATCACGGCGGCCGTGTCGAAGCGTATCCGCTCCGGAATGAGGTTCAGAACCGCGTTGTCGATTAGGGGCGAAAATGTCTCATTGAGCTGGAAGAAGACGCCATACCAGCCGAGCTTGCCGACTTGGTCCGCGAGACTTTTGTCTTCGAGGATATGAACTGTGGAAAGCGAGCGAAGAATACTGGTCTTGCCGCTGCCTCTCGTCCCTGCGACGAAGACCGGCTTGGCGGCGGCAGAAATCAAGGCCGACTTCTGACTGAACCACAGTATCGGGCGACTTTCGTACTCGATCCTGTTGGGGCCGAACGGATTCTCCATCTCTATTCGTCCCTTACCTTAATGCGCCAAGCCGAGTTTGCCTTCGTGAGGCCGTCTATCTCGACGAAGCGCGCCGCTTGGAGCATCAGAAGAGAGTCTTCCAAATCTAGCCCGAGCTCGGCGGAGGCGGCAATCTCAGTGATCTCGTCCCAGAAGAGTAACCCATTCCCGCGCCTGGTGGCATGGTCGCGCAGTCGGCGCATCAGGTCAAACGTGTCGTTGTTCAGAAAGGCCTTGCCGTTGGACATAGTCGAGATGAAGCAATGTTCGCCTTCCATGACCGTCCCGTCGGCGACATTGGTGCGGTAGGGTATAAGTCGGATGCCGACGAGCTCTCCCTGATCGGTCGTGAAGAAGACGAGCTCATTGAAACCTGACTGTATCTCTGGTGCTGAGATGCAGATCAATTTGCCGTCCGGAAACCTTGGATCGTTGACGATCTCGACCGGATCGGCATGTATGTGTCCATGCAGGTAGACGATAGGCTTGTTGCCCTGCAGCAGCTGAGTTCTGACAAATCCGCTGTTGAGCATCTCCGCGTATGGCGTAATGCGCGGAGTCTTTTGTGGCAGCAGATTGTGATGGCCGATCATGATGCCGTAACGCATGTCGGGCTGCTGGAGCAATTCCTGTAGGCCTGCAAGCATCTCACGCGAGATGTATGGCGTGTCCATCTGACCGTAATACTCGTCGTCGGACGCCTCCTTGTCTGGATCGCTGGGAGGTGTCGCGGGCGAATGTCCCGAGGTGTCCGGCGAGCCGAGATCTACAGGTTCTGTAGAAGGACCGAGTGCCTCGAGACGATCACGAAGGAACGCGGGAAGGTTCTGAAGCTCCCAACTGCCTATCGCTGTGTTGACGAGGATGAAGTTTGCGCCTGCGGATCCTGTCGGAAGTCTGAAGTGCACGGGTTGGTCCACGGGAACGGTCTGCCAACCCAAGCGGGCGGCTAAACTCGCCATTTCGCTGAATTTCTCAGTCGGTCCAAGTTCGCGCGCGTCATCACGGTTCACATCGTGATTTCCCGGTACGAATATCAACGGAAGCGCCTTTGAACTGCGCCCCTGTGCGCGGCAGAGCAACGTGAAATGCTGGAATGCCGAAGCAATGAAAGTCTTGTCGCCACGGCTCGTGAAATCCCCCATGAAGGCGATCGAATCCAAGGGCTTCGAAGTCGTCAGCCGCCGAAGCTTCGTCAAGACGGCACGCAGCGAAGACGCGCGTAGCTTCTGCGTTATTTTCGGAGCGAACTTGCTATCCTTGGCATCGATGTTGCTAGAGGAAGGATGCCAATCCGGATAGTGAATATCGCCTACTTGAAGGATTCGCACCCGTCGCATAACTCGCCCCCCCGCCGAGAGCCATAGACTAATCCGTTCGCTTTTGCCAAGCGCGAAACGATCATCCGACCGCATCGCCTGGAAAGCGCGTTTATCTTTTTGTTGGTAATGGAGAGGCACGACGCAATTGTGCCCCCGGTTGCTTGTCTGCCCACCAAATGGGCACTCAATCTGGGCGCATGGCTTATGATTTCTCGAGTTTGTCCCATAACGAGTTTGAGGATTTGGCCCGCGACCTCGTAGGTCGCGAGATCGACAAGCGTTTCGAGGCCTTTCCCGAGGGACCGGACGACGCGATGGATGGTCGACATGCCCTTGCCGGCGGCGACATTGTGCAGGCGAAGCACTACCAGCGGTCAGGCTTCTCGGCGCTGAAATCCAAGATGAAGAGCGAGCGCACAGCCATTGATGGCTTGGCGCCCTCGCGATACTTCCTCGTCACGTCGGCTTCGCCCGCGGCAGGCGGACACCGGCATGCGCAGCAGGATGAAGCCAGTGAGGGCCAGTAATACACGACAATAGTCATTAGGCTAGAGTACAGTCGCCTTGGGAGGCTGTTCGAATTCAATCCGGCGCTTTTCGGCATCCTTTTTTCGTTTGGTGGTGTCGATACGATATTGGTCAATTCCATCAAGATCGCTCTTCATATCGTTTGGTGTTGGAACTGGAATGGCCTTGGCGGACGCCATGTCATGTCCAGAACGCTCCGAAACTCGCTTCATGGCCCAATAGATTCGCTTGTGGTCTTCGTCCTCGACCACCACACCCTTCAGGCTCTGTGTCTTGACATCGCTGTTAAATCGCTCGACGACTTTACCGAGCAGGATTTCTTCAACGAGCCTCTCCCAGGTTTCCCGAAGATCGCTGTAGAAATCCTTCGCTGACCTTCGCCAAGCATCGGTGGTGAAATCAGTGGCGCCGTCGAAGCTCTTCAGGCGCGTCTTGAGAGTCTCGATGCGCTTCGTGACAGACTGTGCGATCCACGGCTCGTCAGTTTCGCTAATCAAGCCAAAACCGGCAGATTCGGACTTGTTGATGTAGTTTCGAACAAGGGGAATCGGCGGATTGGCCTGCGCAGCTGCGTCAACCACCTCGTTGAAGAACAGAAGATTATGGGTGAAAATAATAATCTGACGTCCTGTGGCCGCTTCTTTTACGAGCCTTGCCGCGACCCGCCTGATCCGAACATGGTCGAGAGATGACACGGGGTCGTCGATGATCATGCCTTGACGCGATGTGTCTCCTCCGACCTCGGCTAAGAAACAGGCCAGGGCAAGCGCGCGCTGCTCTCCTTCGCTTAAGACCTTGCTGTTTGAGATCGCTTTTGCCGCGTTGAGCCCGACCTCGAAATAGCTCTGCCCATCTTGACTACGATCATTAACTGCGAACGGGATGTGCGTTAACGCCAGAGTCTCAATCTCGGCGACGACGCGCTTTTCGAGATCCTGCATGACGAGGCTTCGTCGAAGCGACGTCATCTGCCGTGACACCGAGCCTGTTTCGACAGCATCGCAGCATGAGAGAAGCTTGCGCCGCTCTTCGAGATTCGCCAAGCGCGCGAGAACGATGGTGAGATCGTCGCCCAGTTTTTTCCGATCCTTGAGTGTATCGCGACGAGCTCGATCGGTAGCGCGGTTCCCGTCGTCGGCCGCTGCCTTGTCGTCCGTCAGCGCTTCGGCCTCTAGCGCCTCCGCCTCCGTTCGGAGTTTCGATGCAACTGGCGCCGCAAGTTGCGGGAACGCAGCGTACTCGGACAGCGCAGCCGCAACGACAATTGCATCACGCCTTTTACCTGCCTCGACATAATATGCCGAGATCAGGGCCACCATCGCCTTGCGTGCGGCGGACAGATCGCCAAACTCTCCGAGAGCCGCCTCAACCGCCTCCCCGGTCGCAATGGTGAGTCCTTTGATTTGGCGCAGGGCCTCTTCATGGGCAATAGATGCGACTTGCGCCGCCTTATTTGCGGCGCCCGTTACGAAGTCATTGAAGGATTGGATCCGCCCCGCGGCGTCCGCCGTCATCGGCTCCTGGCAGAGCATGCAACGATCGCCTTCCTGATCTGGCAAGTGCTGATGATCGATGCCAGTGACGCTCGCTAAATAGGCTCGTGCATGGTCGAACATATACCGCCAGGGAGAAAGCCCAACGCCGCTCAACGGCATAGTCGCGAACGCTCCTGAGGCGGCAAGTTGTGCAGCCTGCGCTGTAGAATCGGCTGTTGCATATAGATTGCGATAAATCTCGAGGGCCGCCGCTGAGAGAGCCGCGTCGATCTGTTCAGATGCAGTCAGCAGTTTTTCCAAGGCCGCCTTGGCACGCCGACGCTTTGTCGCCATCGTTGAAGGGTCGCTTGCCAGAGCCTGTTCGAGGCCAGCGAGATCAGCCATGTCCTGCTCTGAGAGGGCAGCGAGGTTTTTGATTTCGGCTGCGGAAGGCATCACGTCCTTTGACTTGATTTCGAGACGAGCCAGCAGCTTTACGACCGCGCCGGCAGCTGTGTACCCACTCGGCAATGGTGTCTTTAGGTTCTTTTCGATCGCTTTGATTTCTTCCCGGAAGTCGGCTTCGAGCTCGGTGCGGTGACGTCCATGGCTTTCGAGAAGCGCGATGGCTGCGGGCAGAAAACCGATACGGTTTTGCTTATCGACGTAGAGGCGAGCGTTCGCGGAGTCGAAAACGGAGATCCGTGCAATTGACGCGGGGGGCAGCGTTCCGTCCTTCCAGGTTATGGGGGTCGGTTCCGTAGCACCCTCTTCGAGAAACCGGACAAGCACTTCGGCTGGCGGTTTGGTGCCGATCTCGAACACGTTGCCAAGAAGATCATCCGCCGTCAGACTACGGCAAAGCTTCTTCGCGATCCGGCAATAGCCGCTCTTTCCGCTTCCATTGTCGCCGTAGATAATGGTGATGCCATCGGTGGCGAAACGCAGTTGCTGCTCTTCGGCGAGGCGGTTCAAATGCTTGACGGGGCCGAGTGAGCAAAGCACCGCGCGCGGCTCGTTCGAACTGTTGGCCCTCAAATGCTCCGCCGAGAGCGGAGAGCATTCGGGCAGATCAGCGGTAAATCCACCGACGTGGCGGACCCGAGCTGTTACACCGGCCTTATCCTCCTGCTCGAGGTTGAAGCCCGGCCGCGCGGCGTGTCTTCTTAAGGCATCCCTAATCCAGTCGGGCTGCTTATCCGCCCATTCCAAAAGTCCAACCTCGGCCATTCCTGCCCCCCGAATCTTACCATCATTATACTTATTGATTAGTCCAGATTCGATGAATTCGCTTGTCTGGACAAATTTTCCTCGCGATCGCACATAGAGTGCTGGAGATGTACCCAATAAATGACCTCCCCCCGCGCCGCTAGGTCAGCAAACAAATGCTTCAGCGATCAAACGTCTCCACAACGACATCAGCAATCAAAGGCATTGGACCGCGCGCACGAATTTAGGTAGCCGGCAACGCGTACGAGGAGATAGAGCTGGAAGTGCGTGCCTTTCGATAGTCTATGGGCGGAATTCGACCGCCTCACCGATAGGCCGATCGAGGTTCGCCGTCACTGTCGGGCTGGGTCCGAGTCCGCGATAGGCGCCACGACAGCGCTCGCGATAGGCGCGCAACGCTTGGTCCATGGCGCCCGGACCGCCACACATTTGCGGATGACGTCCTGCCCGTCTTGGGTTTCAGCAGCGTGCGCCGGCGCTCCGATTTCCGCGACTTTTGGATCCCCTCCAATCGTGACGACCGATTATCGCCTGTCTCCATTTCGACCGTTATCTGGGCGGTAACACTTTTAGAAATCTATGCTGCTGGACATAAGCGGCGACCATACCGAGAATTTACTTTCAAATTCTGGCGGCAAAGTTCTATCGTAAATGAAAATAGGGGATGGGGTATGGAAACGAGTTCGGAGACTGGCGATGCTGCCGGTATATCAGCCGCGCCCGTAATAGAAGTCGTGGCGGACATCGCCGCCAGCTTTACATATGCGTCCTTCCAAAATGCTATTCCGGTGATCCGGTCTATCGCGCTCAACAACCCGACCCAGCAGGGTTTCGAAAAATGCACTCTCGAGCTGACATCGAACCCCCCTTTTTTGCGCGCCAAAAGCTGGACAATTGATCGGATCGTTGCTGGCGACCGGCTTCCCTTAAGCGATCGAAAAATCGATCTCGACGCCGGCTATCTGGCCGGTCTCAACGAGGCTGAGCGCGGGGAGATAACGTTGCGCCTAACCTCAGGAGGCGCAGTGCTGGCCGAGCAGCGCGTTGCGGTGCGCCTGCTTGCCCGCGACGAATGGGGTGGCGTCGTCGATATGGCGCAATTGCTCGCCGCATTCGTCATGCCGAACGACCCGGCGATCGCAGGACTGCTGCGTTCCGCAGCGGAGCTGCTCGCAGCGCATGGTCATCCTTCCAGCCTCGATGGCTATCAAAGCGGCAATCCGCAACGCGCATTCATGCTGGCGGCCGCAATTTATTCGGCCATTGCTGGCCTATCGCTGCATTATGCAGAGCCACCTGCGAGCTTCGAAAGCCGCGGCCAAAAAATTCGACGTCCCTCAATTATTACGGCAGAAAAGCTGGCAACCTGTCTCGATACCAGTCTGTTATTCGCGTCCGCCCTGGAGGCGACGGGCTTGCATCCCGTCGTTTTGATGTTTCAGGGACACGCGGCCGTCGGCGTCTGGATGACACAAAGGACGCTCGCCAACGCCATTGAACCCGATGCCATGGAGGTCCGCAAGGCGCTGGCATCGCGCGAACTCATCGTGTTTGAGACGACAGGCGTGACGCATCGGCCGGCGATGACGTTGGAGGCTGCCCAACACGCAATCGAACAGCGGCTCGACGAAACGCAGGTAGCCACCTTTGTCGCAGCCATCGATATACGCCGCTCGCGCAGCGGCGGCATCACACCGCTTGCTTCGCACGAACCGACGCGCCGCAGCGTGGATGCAGAGGCGGCAACCGAAATCGCGTTGCCGTTGCCAGCCGCACCGGCCGTGGTAGCCCTGCCGGTCGAGATCGTCGAGGTAAAGCCGACGACAGCGGCCGGACGGATCGACCGCTGGCAGAAAAAGCTCCTCGATTTGACACTGCGGAACCGCCTGCTCAATTTTCCGGACTCCAAGAAGACAATTCCGTTTCTTTGTACTGACGTCGGCTACCTCGAGGACCGTCTGATGGCAGGCGCTTCGATCCGGCTGATTTCGCTCCCCGAACAGAATCCACTGGGCGAGCGGGATGCTGTCCTCTATCGCGAGGTGCACGGACGTGACCTCCAGCGTGGCTTTGCCGCGGAAGCGCTTCTGCGCGACGAGCTCCCGTCGACGCTCGATGGGCGTCAATTGGAATCCCGGCTGATCGATCTTTACCGGCAAGTGCGCAACGATTTTGCCGAGGGCGGCGCGAATACGCTCTTCCTGGCGGTCGGCTTCCTGCGCTGGAAGAAGAAGGCCGAGGACGAGCGCAGCTATCGCGCGCCATTGCTGCTCGTACCGGTCAAAATCGAGCGCCGCAGCGCAACATCGCATTTTACCTTGCGCTTCCATGAAGATGAACCGCGATTCAACGCAACCTTGTTGCAGTTTCTCGAACGCGACTTCGAGCTCAAACTGCCACAGTTTTCCGGTGAGCTGCCCGAGGACGAAAGCGGCGTTGATGTGCCGAGGCTGCTCGGTCTTATGCGCCAGGCAGTGCGCGACGTCCCCGGCATGGAGGTGGTGGACGAGACGGCGCTGTCGACCTTTTCCTTCGCCAAGTTTCTCATGTGGAAGGATCTGGTCGAGCGTACCGATGCGCTGCGCGAAAACCGTGTCGTGCGCCATCTGATCGACACGCCGGAGATAGCTTTCGAGGGCAATGGCGCATCATTCCGCGACGAGCGCGAACTCGACCGGCACTATGCCCCGTCCGACATGGTTTTGCTGCTGCCGGCCGACTCCTCACAGACCGCCGCAAGTCTTGCCGCCGCTGAGGGTCGCGATTTTGTCATCATCGGTCCTCCCGGCACTGGCAAGAGCCAGACCATTGCCAACATGATTGCCAACTGTCTTTCAGTTGGCAAAACCGTGCTGTTTGTGGCCGAGAAGACGGCGGCGCTCGATGTGGTGTATCGCCGCCTGCGCGAACATGGCCTGGGCGCGCATTGTCTCGAACTCCATTCCAGCAAGGCGGACCGACGCAACTTTCTCACCCAGCTCAGGATCAGCTGGGAAAGCGGCGTGCGCGTGGACGCAGCGGAGTGGATTGCGATCAACGAGCGGCTTCGCGTCCGTCGCGACGAACTGAATGCCTATGTCGAAGCGCTGCATCGGCACCATGTCAATGGTCTGACGCCTTATCTGGCGCTCGGCATCGCTCTCAAGAACAAGCGGCAGCACGCTCCGAGATTGTCCTGGCCATCGCGCGATTCCCATGACGAGGCAAACCGGCTGGCGCTGGAGCATATTGCCGCCGAAACAGGTCTCGCATTTCAGTCGGTGGAGATGCGGTCGGTCTTGCGTCTTATAGATGTCACCGAGTGGACGTCAGGCTGGCAGGACAATTTGCTCGAAGGGGCAAAGACCCTCAAGAATGCGTCCGAGGTTCTAGCGACCGCACTCGACGCCTTCCTGGTGAGCATCGGCCTGCGCGCCAAAGGCGACGCGTCAAAAGCGGAGCTCGAAGCGCTGCGAAAACTAGCAGCGGCACTCCAGGACAGTGCCGGCTATGACGTCAGCATTGTCTTTGATCGAGATTTCGCCCAGTTGCGGGGAGCCCTCGCCACTCTCAATGAGGCAATCGGAGACTATCGCAAGTCTCGCAAGGACCTGTCGGCCCGCTATGACGAGGCTGCCGTTGCGCGCATACGGGTGGAGGACATAGAGCAGCAATGGCAGCAGGCCGCTTCTGCATTCTGGCCAAACAGTCAGTTGGGCAAACGCAAAGTCCAGAAGCTGCTTCAAGGCTATGTCACAGAGGGGGTAGCCGATCCTCAGCACGACTTGCTGCTGTTGCGCCTGATGCAGGACCGCCGGGCCACTGTCGAAGCCAACATCCTATCTGGGAAGCCGATCGGATTTGCCGCACTTGATACCGACACCCACCGTATCGATCAGATACTCTCGATGGCCGAAAGGCTTCGACAGACGCTACGCCTGCCCGGCCTCGGCACGGAGGATTTCAAAGCGCTCCTGCAAGCAACCGCCCCGAGCCTGCGAAGCGGTGCAGCAGATAGCACGATGCGCTATGGGGCAGCCCGCTTCCTTGCGGCTTCTGCAGCATTCGAGGCTGCCAAGACCCAATTTGCGATCCCTGCTGGAAAGACGCCTTCTTGGGCAGAACATGATAACCCGCTGACCGAATTGACGACTGCGATGGGAGACTTGCTCGACGCCCGTCATCTTCTCCGGGACTGGACTTCGTGGTGCGGCATTCGTCGCAGGGCTGTCAGTCACAATCTGGGAGCGTTGGTCGACGATATCGAGGCGGGTCTAGTGCGACCAGCTGAAGCTCAATCCGCGTTCCGCCTGGCCTATGTACGCTGGTGGCTGCCGGCCACGCTGGATGCCGATCCGGTGCTGCGGAATTTCCGTCGCTTCCAGCACGAGCACGCCATCGAAGATTTCCGGGAAATCGACGATCTTGTCCGCGCTCAAGCAAGCCTTCGCGTCATCAGTGCCATCGCTCATGGTTTGCCGGCTGTGCAAGGCGTCCCGCGCAATTCCGAGTTGGGCCTGTTGCGCCATCAGATGGAATTGCAGCGGCCCAGCCGGTCAATCCGCGAGATGATTGGCGCGATGCCGACGAGCTTTGCCAAGCTCGCGCCGTGCATGCTGATGTCCCCTCTTTCAATCGCTCAATATCTACCGCCCGACCAAGCCCTGTTCGACGTGGTGATTTTCGACGAAGCATCGCAGATCACCACCTGGGACGCCGTCGGTGCCATCGCGCGAGCCCATCAAACCATAATCGTAGGCGATCCCAAGCAGTTGCCGCCCACCAATTTCTTTGGCCGCAACGAGGAGGACGAGGAAGTCGTCGAACACGAAAAGGATCTTGAGAGCATTCTCGACGAAGCCAAAGCGGCCGGCATCCCGGTACGTGACCTGCGCTGGCATTATCGTAGCCGCAATGAGTCGCTGATCGCCTTTTCCAACCATCACTACTATCAGAACCGGCTCATCACATTCCCTTCGCCAACGGTGGAAGATCGGGCAGTTCAGCTGCGAAAAATCACGACCGGCATCTATGACCGTGGCAAAAGCCGCACCAATCGAATCGAAGCCCAAGCGGTAACCGACGAGGCGGTCAGCAGGATGCGGCGTTGGCTGGCCCTACCGGAAAAGGACCGACCCACGCTCGGAGTCATCACTTTCAACGCGCAACAGCAGTCGCTCATCCTCGACCTTTTCGACAAGGCACGCCAGACAGAGCCGGAGCTTGAATGGTTCTTTGCCGACGAGCGTATTGAGCCCGCCATCGTCAAGAATCTGGAAAATGTCCAAGGGGACGAGCGTGACATAATCCTGTTTTCGATCACCTTTTCGCAAGATAATGCCGGCAAGCGCAGCATGGATTTCGGCGCGCTGAATCGGGACGGCGGCGAACGCCGGCTGAATGTCGCGGTGACGCGTGCGCGGCAGGAACTGATCGTATTTTCAGGTTTTGCCGCCGACCAGATCGACCCCAACCGAACCAAAGCGATCGGCGTACAGCATCTCAAAGCCTTTCTCGATTTTGCCGAACGCGGCGCTGTGGCATTGCCAGCGCAGGAACGCGGATCGGTCGGAGCCCTGGAATCCCCTTTCGAGGAGGCCGTCGCTGCCGAGCTTGAGAAGCGCGGATGGACCATCGTTCCTCAAGTCGGCATTTCGGGCTTTCGAGTGGATATAGGGATCCGGCATCCCGATCTCGCCGGCGCCTATCTGGCTGGGGTCGAATGCGACGGCGCGACCTATCACAGTTCTGCCACGGCGCGAGATCGAGACAAGGTCCGCGAGCAGGTCCTGCGCGGCCTCGGGTGGAACATTGTCCGGGTATGGTCAACCGATTGGTGGTTTGATCTCGAAGGTTGCACCGAGAGGCTTCATGCCAGCCTGGCCGCGCTGCTCGAGGAAAGCCGTCGCAAACAGGCTGAACAACAGGAAAGTGAAGCCGCGATCCATTGGGACATGGGACATAAGGTCGACCCCATGGACCCATTGCCAGCCGAAGACCTAGCATCGGCCGGCGAACCGGAACATCCGTCGATAAAATCAGAGCCAGAACTTGTCGCCGCTCCCCTCGCGACGGGAGAGCGCCCATCGGCATCTGCAGGAATTTTGCCTGCGGCCGCGCATTCGACGCATGATACCGTACCGACGGGCGGCCGTTATCGCCTGACTGATCTAACCGGATTTTCCACCAGCCCGGATCAGTTTTATGACTTCGTCTACCGAGGCACGCTGCGGTCCATGGTCGACGCGGTGATCGAGCAGGAAGGACCTCTGCGAGATGACGTCCTTGCGCAGCGCATCGCACGGGCGCATGGCTGGCTCAGAACGGGCAACAAGATTCGGGAGCGGATCGACCTGCATCTGCGCGAGTTCGATAGAACTGAAGAATCCAGCGGCAGCTTCCTATGGAAGAGAGGGACGGTGGTCGACCTGCTTGATTATCGCATGCCGTTCGATGCCGATGCCCGCCGGTCCATTGCCGACATTCCAATCGCCGAGCTGGCCGCTGTCGTCGTTGCGAACGAGGACATTCTGGAACAGTCCGACCCCGCTCTCGACCTTGCACGTCTGCTCGGTGTCGAGCGACTTGCGGCGATTTCACGCTCCCGGCTGGATGAAGCCATCGATCGCGCCCAGCGCAACCTGGCATCGACATAGTCTCGGAGACTCCATGTTTCGATTCATCCACAGCTCCGATCTTCATATCGGCAAGCGGTTCGGCAACATGCCAGAGGATCTGCGCGGGCGGCTCCGTGAAGCGCGCCATGGCGCGATCAGCCGGCTGGCAGAGCAGGCACGCGTCCATGGTGCATCCACCATACTTCTGGCCGGCGATACGTTCGATACCGAAACGCCCACTCCAGCGATGTTGCGGCAGGCCATGGCCGAGATGAGCCAGAGCGCGCCTCTGCGCTGGATATTGCTGCCTGGCAACCATGATTCCCTGTTGGCTGATCAATTGTGGAGTGCAGCGGACAGCGTTGTGCCGGACAATGTCCTGCTGGCGACGCGGCCCGAAACCCTGACCATTGGCGCGGACGTGGCGCTGCTGCCTGCACCTTGCACCACCCGCAGACCCGGTCGCGACCTTACCGAGTGGATGAACAGCGCCGCGACGCCGCAAGGCGCCATCCGGCTCGGCCTTGCTCATGGCGCTATTCAGAACTTTTCCGAAGATTCAGCAGCGTCCGATGTCATTGCACCAGATCGCGCGACTAAGGCCGGCCTCGATTATCTGGCACTTGGCGACTGGCACGGACCCGTCACCATCAATGAGCGCAGCCGTTATAGCGGTGCGCCCGAACCTGACCGTTTCAAGCATGATACACCCGGTCAGGCCCTTGTCGTTTCCATTGCCGGGCCTGGCGCCGTGCCCGAGATCGTGGCCGTTGAAACAGCTAGCTTTTCCTGGAAAACCGCTCCCCTGCATCTGCTGTCTGGCGACGACAGCGCCGCGGCATTTGAAGCGTTGCTTCCACCGGCTCATCTGCGGCGTCAGACTTTGCTGCGAATTGCCGCGTCTGGCCGGGTGCGGTTAAGTGGGCGAACGATCCTTCAAGCGGCGATCGCGGTAGCCGCGCCCGACTTCGCCTATCTGGAACTGGACGGGGACGGGCTCGCGACCGACTGCGAAAGTGGCGATTTGGATCGGATCGACCGCTCTGGTGCCCTTCGCGAGGCAGCGCAGGCACTGTTGGATGAAAGCAGCGACGAAACCCGGTCGGCTGTCGAACGCGACATATCGCGAGAAGCACTGGTTCGGTTGTTCAGCTATTGCGAGGCGATGGGATCATGAAACTTACGGCCCTTCGGCTCCACAACGTCAAACGGTTCGCCGGGCAAGGCGTCGCCATCGAAAACATCGGCGACGGCGTCAACGTGCTTTGCGCGGTCAATGAGTTCGGCAAATCAACCTTCTTCGAAGCGCTGCACGCACTCTTTTTCCAGCCTCACACGGGCACACCCGAAGGCGTGCGACTGTTGCGGCCTTACAGTGGGGGCAATCCGGTGGTGGAGGCCGACATCACCACTTCAGAAGGACGCTATCGACTTGCCAAGCAGTTTTATGGCGGCAGGCTGGCCAGCGTTATTGACCTCGACGGCGGGCGACTGTTGGCTCAAGCCGATGAGGCCGAAGCCTTTATCGGCAAACTAATCCATGGCGGAAGCGCAGGACCGGCAGGATTGCTCTGGGTTCGCCAAGGGGTCACCGGCATCGAAAGGCGCAGCAAAAGCGAGGAGGACGGCGAAAAACGCGTGCGCGAAAGCCTACTGTCCTCGGTTCAGGGGGAAGTTGAAGCCCTGACCGGCGGGCGACGCATGGCCGAAATCGCCGCGGCATGTGAAGAAGAACTCTATAGCCTGGTTACGTCAACGCTGCGTCCCAAGAGCGGCGGTCTCTATGCGGCAGCGCTCGACGAGCGTGACAAGCTGGTGAAAGACGAGCAGCGTCTCAGCGCCGAAGTCACCGGTCTGCGCGATTCGCTCGACAAGCGGCGCATGGCGTTGGCGCGTCTGTCTGAGCTTGAAAACCCCGAAGAAGGCGCCACTCGGCGGGAAGCCATCTCGGCCGCGGAAGCCGCAGTCGAGGCCGCCAAATCGCACAGCGAAGCCTTGAAAGCCGCCGAGGCGGAAGCTGCCCTTGCCGCAATTCACCACGACGCGGCGCAGCAGGCCCTCGATAGTTTTCGGACCGCGCTCAAACGAGCCACGGATTTGCGCCAGCAGTCGACGATTGCGCAGCTTCGCCGCAGTGAGGTTCTCGATCGGCGCGCTTCTGCCATTGCCGAAAACGAACAAGCGATGGGCGAAGTTCAAGCAGCCGAACTGGAAGAGCGCGAAGCACGCGAATTGCTCGCGCGGCTGGATGCGACTCTTTTGGCGCGTGACGCTGCCGAACAACTGGCCGGCTCGGACAACCGGTTGAAACAAGCCGAAGTCGCCAGAACCCAGATCGAAGATGGAGAGGCAGCACTGGCGATGCTGGCGGTGCCGGAACAAGCTGTCGAGCAACTCCAGGCGCTCGAAATCGAGATCGCCAGCCTTCGTGCAGCTCACCTGGCAACCCTGCCGACGCTATGCATGGAATACCGGGACGGCGCCGCCGATTTGGTGACCATCGATGCCAAGCCCTTGCCCCATGCAGAAGACCAAAGCTTTGCTGGCACCGTACGCCTGGATATTGCCGGCATCGGAGCCTTGACCCTGCGATCGAATCGGCCGCAGCAGGCCGACCGGACCATCGAAGACGCCGAAGCGAAGCACCGCAGCCTGCTTGCGTCCCTCGGTGTCGATAGCCTCAGGACGGCACGCCAGCGCCTAGTGGAAGCGCGCGACAAAGCTACCGAACTGGGCTTGGCGCGTCAGCGACTTGCCGATCTCGCGCCCAAGGGGATACAGCAATTACACGAGGAGCTTGCTCGTCTGAGTGCCCTCGGGGCCGGGGACCTCGAACTCAAAGTCGATCCAGAACAGATCCGGCAACATCATGCCGCAGCCGAGCAGCGTGTGGCGACAACACGCAACAGCGTGCGCGAGGCCTTGCCTTTGCGCAGCCATGCCGACGAGGCTGTCATGGCTGCGGAGACGGCTTATGTCACCATCCAGGCGGAACTGACCAGCCTCGAGGTCATATTGGGACCCGATGCAGCGCGCGAGGAAAAGGGGCGCTTGCTGCTCACCGAGGCCACCGCACGACAAAAGCTGCGCGAAGCGGCCGAAATGCGCGCTGCTCCCCTGCGCGACGGCGCTCGCGATCTCACCAGCGCTGAAGCCGTTCTGCGCCGCGCCCGTTCGGTTCAGGATGCCGCCACACAGGAAGCAAGTCAGTTGCGTGTAACCCTGGCCGATCTCAATGGCCATATTCGCACTCGGTCCGACGACGCGGTGGAAGAAGCTTTGCGCGAGGCCACAGAAAAATTGGAAATCGCTGGAGAGCGAGCGAGACGCTTCGAATTCGAAAAAGCCGTCCTCGACCGGCTGCGCACGACGCTGGTCGCTGCGCGCTCGACGGCACGCGATCTTTATCTGAAGCCGGTCATGTCCGAGCTGCGACCGCTGCTTGGATTGCTATTCGATGACATCTCCATAGTGTTCGACGAGAACACACTGTTGCCACAGACCGTTCGCCGCAATGGTCAGGATGAGGATGTCGATAGGTTGAGTGGCGGCATGCGAGAACAGCTTTCGGTTCTGACACGTCTGGCCTTCGCCCGTTTGCTTGCCCGCGACGGCCGACCCACACCGGTTATCCTGGATGACGCTTTGGTTTATTCCGATGACGACCGCATCGAGCGCATGTTCGACGCTTTGCATCGTCAATCACACGATCAGCAGATTCTCGTTTTCTCCTGCCGCCAACGCGCGTTTGCAAAACTCGGCGGTAACATTTTGCAGATGAGCGACTGGCAACCGGGTCGGTCATAAGCGGAGATCGCGCAGCCTCAGCTAGGGCGACGGCAGATCGTATCGTGTTACGATTGCAATGCCGTTTTCGATCTCGATTTCGATAACTTCATTAATCAGGAATTCCTCTGGGCCAAGATCCTCGAGGAGAGCATCGAAGAGCTCTCTCTGTTTTTCAGGCCCGACCTGAGGGACGACGATAATCAGGCCGGCGTGAACCGGTTCTTTGGCATAGAGCTTCCTGAAGTCCTTAGCATTGTTGGTGACGAAGGTGAAATCCTCATCGATAATGAGCGGCATGAGGTCCCAGTCGGTTTCGCCGCTTAGCCCAAGCCAGTTGACGTGGTTTGCTTCATGTCCGCGTTCTTGGGCTACCGCAACCAGAGACGTGTGCAGGCACTCATCGATCAGAAACCTCACGAGGTCACACGCGTCTCGACCTGGCCGACGGACCTGGGTCGCCCTTCAAAACCACGCGCTTCGACGACTTTATTTTCACGCCCTGCTCGACCAGCTTCTTAGGCCGCCCACGAACCGGGTGCGCGGCGACCCACATTCTGGCGAGCTCAATCACGCGCGGCGTTAGCTTCGGATATCCCTCCAGAACCTCCGCTTCATCTGCGCCCTGCGCTAGCATCGTCGTGATCATACGAACAGGGATGCGGGTTCCTTTGAAGACAGGCTCTCCGCCCATCACCCCTTTAACGCGGCCGATGGCGGCCTCCGCTTCATCAAGATCCACGATGCGCGCTTTGAGCTGTTTACGTGCCTCGGCGACGTCGACGATCAGCAGGTCGTCGGCCCTTACGGTCTTGGCCCTTGGGGCAGCTTTGATTTCCTCGAACAGGCGGTAGCGACGATCAGCGGGCAATGTCGCACCCACGCCATACCAAAGCTTGAGCCGCAGCAAATCCTCGCCGGTCAATGCCCGTCGGACGACCCCACCGATGCGCCGAGCAGTGCTTGGCACAGTATCGACAATGCGTTTGTCGATCGCATTGTGCACGGCCTTGATTCCTATCCCGCTGACGGCGGCTGCCTCTGCGGGGGTGTAGATGCGAGCAAGTGTGCCCATTATTCTTCTCCTTATAAAGAATAATATAGGCCGTTTGACCCCCTCCGTAAAGGCACGCGTCTTTGGAATCACGGCGGTTAGCAAAGGCGGTGGTGAGCCGAGAGGCCTCACAAACCCTTGGGGCTCGAGATGGCAGACTCGGCGCAGTATAATTGCGCTAACTATCGAATTTGCAGTTGGCGACAAACGACACACGAGTTCGTCGCGGACTTTTAACTCTGCGAAGGCGCGTCTTCGAGCGCTTTGAAACCCTACACCCATCTGCAGGCCATCTGTATCAAGCTTTGGACCAAAACCGTTTCCATCGCTCACGAGCGTTCTCTCTGGGGGTCTCAAGTGGGGCTTGCCCATGGCCACGAATTTTTGGGCGACAGCGGTGCAGAGGCCGCATACCGCTGCCTGCTTGACGTCGCTGACCGTGTCCATGTCCGAAATTTGCCTACAAATTTCGGACGCCCTTGGGCGCGCTAGATTCGCTATGGAAAGCTGGAAGCACTCGCAAGCCCGGTGGCCACAGCGTCTGCAGCGCCAAGCTATTCCTCCGTATCCAAACCCGCATCCTCATGGCCACTAGCCAACTCTGGCATAATTTCACCAGCAAGCAGCTCATCTCTGCTCAGCAGCCCGGCATCCTCGAGCGCCTCGCAGTCCGGGAGATCGCGAAGCGTGTCGAGGCCGAACTCGAGCAGGACGCTTTTGTCGTCACATAGGTGTAGGGAGCGCCGGGCGTCGGACTGCGCGGGTTCGACGCGATCAGGCCGGTGCCGCAGATGGCCGATCAGGTCGCGACTGATTACTTCCCGAAAACCGACGACAATTCGGCGCGGGTAATCGGCTGGAAGTGCCGATGCACATCAGCATCAGCACGTCCGACCACGTCAGGTCCACGGCACGCCCGCTGCTTCCGCAGGCGCGGATGGCATCGGCATAGGCCGGCCGTGTCAGGTGCTTCCAGCCGCCGGCGACAGCGACGAGGTCATAGGGCCGTCCGCGCAGCTCTCGGATGTCGTCGATGAGAAGGTCACGGGCGAGCTCGCGGGAGAGACTGCACCGCAAGCGCGTCCCGCGCGCGCGAACTGCTCGATCAACTGATCTCAGACGACGACGAATCTCGTCCAGATTCCAAAAGCGGTGGCCGCAGCGGCGCTTTGCGGGCTCGCGTTACCACAGATCGCAGAACTGTGATCTCGCCTTGTGCCCGAGACCGCAATCTGGGCTCGCGACGAAGCATATCGCTTGCGATCATCAAAGGACGCGTCGACGCCGTCGGTTGCCTTTTCCACCGCCGCCTCACACATCGTGTTGGGGCTGAAGAGCTACCTGCAAATCCTCGCAACGGGCGCGGCCGCATCCTTGATTTTACAAATTGACACGTCTTGGTTTTTAGAAAATGCCACGTGCGATGATGGCGCCAAAAAAAAATGTCACGCGAGATGATCATGCCTGAGGTAAATGGTCCGCCAAAGTTGGGAAAGGTATACCGGTTGAATGGTGGATAGGTACGCCGGATAAAAAGGGCTTCGGGTTCCGGAAGACGAACTAATCGACGGATAGGCGCTGCTCGTGAGGGAAACTGCATGCGCATTACGGTTATGACCATCCAGGGATGTCGGATATGATCTTGAATAGTGACATTGCAGGCCAAAGAGCGGCCGAGAAGCTAGCAGAGGGCCTGAAATCGCAGGGCAAGCAGCAATACGAAGAAAGGTCGAGGGAACGCGAACGAGATGTGTCTCGTTAGGTCGCACGTTGCACCAGGGGTGCGTCGGAAGGCACTCCGCCGTGTCCTGAAGAGGTAGCCTGCACTTGAGAATAGCCACGGTGGTACCTTATTTTCGGCTGTGAAGCACACGAGACCCGCGACGTGAGACCCAGTTGCTCAATACCCAGTTGCTGGGTGAGCGTGCATGACTGCCAACGGAAGGTCTTGCACGCACCCTCGCGATCTTGAGCAATGGTCGCCATGACTTTCTTCTTGCAGGCTTTTGAGTGGCCCAGCCTGCAATCACCAGACCCCACCGACTCTAAAGAGCGTGGCAGACGGGATAGTCGAGGTTGCCCGGCACAATTACGCTCAAGGCTTGCGCCGCCCAGAGGACACGCTGAAAAGGCAGCATGGGCGCGCAAGCACGCCATTCACGAGAGGTTCGACATGAAGACTATGCAAGAAAAAGACATTCCGGCATTCGTGCAAGCAGTTGTGGAGGCCGGCTGCAACATTTGCGCGATTGGCAACTTGGGATATGTCTTTGGCGATGCTGATTTGACGCCGGCGCAACGGAGGTCCGTCGAGCCACAGCTGCGCAGGATTGCTGAGATCTACGGCGAACGCGATCATCTCATGGACGAGATAGCTGTATATCTGCGGTCGATCGGACGCCATGTCGAGGTTGAGCCGAAGACAGGTGTTTCCTGATGGCCGCGATCGATCGCGTTCCGTAGTCGCCATTTCTATTGGGTAACGAGCAGCCGTCTTCCAACCTCTGAAACAAAAAAGAGGTGACCCCCAAAGGCCGCTCTCGAGACCGCAAGTCTGAGCCGCTAACGCATTGCGATAACCAGGCTGTCCGAACTGGGCGTCGATGCCTTCCTCGACCAGGTCGCGGTAGGCGGCGATCTCATCTACCGCATGCATAGCCAAGCCAGAGAAGTTTTCGGCAGCGGAATTCTCGGTCGCTTCCCCTTTTATGACTAGAGGGTGCGGCCGATCCGGCCGCGACGATCTCGCAGGGATTGCCATATACGGCAACACGAACACCGGCGGATCAATACTCGGATAATGGCGGCCGGCTATGTAGCGATCGATCGCGCACCAACATATCAATGCAATAGCTTAGTTGCTTTCAAAGGCGGGTCTCTACGAACTGCAAGCAAGCTAAACGATTGCGTCAACTCTTCCTCGCAGAGCGAAAACTCCGCGCCCACGCGATTTCTCTGCTGGAACAGCGGCACATCCTCAGCGCCAGGACACGGCCGCCGCCGTCGGGTTTTACGAAGCCGGTGATTGCATAAGTTGCCCGCAAGATATCATTGGTATCGGGAACGCCGCCGATGCCGCATCCTGAATAGAGCGGCCGCTTGCACCTGCCAGCCCGACGACCAGATCATATCTGCAACTCCATCTACCTGGACGTGGTGCAAATCACCTCGCTGAAGCCGCAAATCGTCGCCTTCGACCAGGATAACCACATCCGTGACCGCCTGAGCTACTCGGTCGATCTCGACGCACATGGCCGATACAGTTTTTCCATCCTTCACGAAGCGAATGAGACTTTGGCCATTCCAGCCCTGGTCTACGGGGCGTGACTTGTCCCCGATGCATGCGCGAGCTCTCCGCTCGGCCGGCCGCCGGACGTCGCCACCGGCCGAAGGCGCCCGAAGGCGCCCGAAGGCGCTTGACAAAGCAGCACCGGCCCATTCAACTTGAGGCATTCACCAGGGGAGTCCCGGTAAGGGGCTGAGATACTGCTGGCTTTCGCGGCGCAGTGACCCGTTGAACCTGATCCAGTTCATACTGGCGTAGGGACGGTGCAAGCGCTTTGCGGGAGTTTACGCCCGAGGTCCTGCTGCAGCAGGTCTACAGAAGCGTCTTTTCATCCTTCCGGCACAGAACTGGGTCTCCAATGCATGAGCAAAGGAGCCTCACGATGAATGCCCTCACCCCCGCCGTGTCGACGGGACCACTGCCCGCCTCGCGGAAAATCCACAAGCCCGGCGTCCTCTACCCGCAGATCAGGGTGCCGATGCGCGAGATTTCCGTCCATCCGACGGCCGGCGAACCGCCCGTCACCGTCTACGATCCGTCCGGCCCCTACACCGATCCATCAGTCCAAACCAGCATCGAAAAAGGCCTTGCCCGGCTTCGCCACGAATGGGTCACGGCGCGTTGCGATGTCGAAGCCTATGACGGCCGCCACGTCCGGCCGGAAGACAATGGATTCGCCACCGGCGAGCGCCTGACACCGGAATTTCCGATACGCAATCGGCCGCTCAAGGCCAAGCAGGGCAAGGCGGTGACCCAACTTGCCTATGCGCGCGCCGGCATCATCACGCCAGAAATGGAGTTCGTAGCCATCCGCGAGAATCTCGGCCGCGAGGTGATGCGCGGCAAGCTGCAACGCGACGGCGAAGCCTTCGGCGCGGCGATCCCAGATTTCGTCACACCCGAATTCGTGCGCGACGAGGTGGCGCGCGGACGCGCAATCATTCCCGCCAACATCAATCATCCCGAGAGCGAACCGATGATCATCGGGCGAAATTTCCTGGTGAAGATCAACGCCAACATCGGTAACTCGGCTGTCACATCGTCGATGGCCGAAGAGGTCGAAAAGATGGTGTGGGCGATCCGCTGGGGCGCCGATACGGTGATGGACCTGTCGACCGGCCGCAACATCCACAACATCCGCGACTGGATCGTGCGCAATGCACCGGTGCCGATCGGCACGGTGCCGCTCTATCAGGCGCTCGAAAAGGTCGGCGGCATCGCCGAGGACCTCAACTGGGAGGTCTATCGCGACACGCTGATCGAGCAGGCCGAGCAAGGCGTCGACTATTTCACCATCCACGCCGGCGTGCGGCTGCACTACATACCGCTGACCGTCGACCGGGTCACGGGCATCGTCTCGCGCGGCGGCTCGATCATGGCCAAATGGTGCCTGCACCATCACCGGGAGAGCTTCCTCTACGAGCATTTCGAGGAGATCTGCGACATCGCCAGAGCCTATGACGTTTCCTTCTCGCTCGGCGACGGCCTTCGTCCCGGTTCAATCGCCGATGCGAACGACGCGGCGCAATTCGCCGAACTGGAAACACTTGGAGAACTCACCAAGATTGCCTGGGCAAAGGACTGCCAGGTGATGATCGAAGGCCCGGGCCATGTCCCCATGCACAAGATCAGGCAGAACATGGACAAGCAGCTCGCAGTGTGCGGTGAGGCGCCGTTCTACACGTTGGGGCCGCTGACGACCGACATCGCGCCGGGCTATGACCACATCACCTCAGGGATAGGTGCCGCCATGATAGGCTGGTTCGGCACCGCAATGCTTTGCTACGTCACGCCGAAAGAGCATCTCGGCCTTCCCGACCGCAACGACGTCAAGATTGGGGTGATCACTTACAAGATAGCCGCCCATGCAGCCGATCTGGCGAAGGGCCATCCGGCAGCGAAAACCAGGGATGATGCCCTTTCGCGCGCGCGCTTCGAGTTCCGCTGGGAGGACCAGTTCAACCTGTCGCTCGACCCCGAAACCGCACGGTCCTTCCACGACCAGACCTTGCCCAAGGAGGCGCACAAGCTGGCACATTTCTGTTCGATGTGCGGGCCGAAATTCTGCTCCATGCGCATTTCCCACGACATCCGTGCCGAGGCTCAGAAGGAAGGCATGGCGGCAATGGCGGCAAAATACCGGGAGGGCGGCGATCTCTACATGCCGGCGGACGAGACTGGCGTACCGGTCGTGCCGGAGGCTCCCAAACCATCATGAGGGTGCTCGTCAAAGGGGCCGGCGTTGCCGGCCTCACCGTCGCTTTCGAACTCGCCGCCCGCGGCGCGACGGTCACAGTCGCCGAGATGCGGCATGGCCTTGGCGGCAACGCGTCGTGGTTCGCCGGCGGCATGCTGGCGCCATGGTGCGAGCGCGAAAGCGCGGAGCAGCCGGTGCTGGATCTCGGACGCGACGCTGCCGACTGGTGGGATGCGGTGCTGTCGGGTCAGGTGACACGGGCCGGGACATTGGTCGTGGCCGCGCCGCGTGATGCCGGTGAGCTTGACCGGTTCGCCAGTCGCACGTCAGGGCATAGGCGCGTCGATGAAAACGAAATTGCGCTCCTGGAACCCGACCTCGCCGGCCGCTTCCGGCGTGGATTGCTCTTCCCCAACGAGGCTCACCTCGACCCACGCCAGGCGATGGCGGCACTTCATGACAACCTTGCGACCATGGGTGTCAAATTCCACTTCGGCTGCGACGCCCGGCCTGTTTCGGGTTTCGCCCGTCAGATAGACTGCATGGGAATGGCAGCGGCCGATGACAGGCTGCGCGGTGTTCGCGGCGAAATGCTGATCCTTCGCACGCCTGATGTCTCGCTGTCGCGGCCGGTCCGTTTGCTTCATCCACGCTTTCCGCTTTATGCCGTGCCGCGCACCGATCACCGTTTCATGATCGGAGCGACGATGATTGAAAGCCAGAGCGCCGGACCGGTGACGGCGCGTTCCATGATGGAGCTGCTGGGCGCCGCCCATGCCCTCCATCCGGCCTTTGGTGAGGCCGAGATCGTTGAAACCGGTGTGGGTGTCCGTCCGGCATTTCCCGACAATTTGCCACGCGTCGAAACAGACGGTGAGATCATCGCGATCAACGGTCTTTATCGTCACGGTTTTCTCCTCGCCCCCGCCATGGCGCGCCAGGCTGCCGGCCTGGTTTTCAGTCAAGACAGAACCAAGGAGCATGCTCATGAAACTGATGGTCAACGGCGAGGCGCGTGAGATTGCCGCCACCACGCTGGCCGAGTTGCTTGCCGCGCTCGACTATGAGGGCGATTGGCTCGCCACCGCCGTCAACGGCGACCTCGTGCACAAAGCCAACCGCACGGAGTTCCAGTTGAGCGACGGCGACCGGATCGAAATCCTCTCGCCCATGCAGGGCGGCTAGCATGTTGGAGCTTTATGGAACCGAGCTTTCGTCGCGCCTGCTTCTCGGCACCGCTCAATATCCTTCGCCGGCCATCCTTGCCGATGCAGTCAAGGCGTCGGGCACGTCGGTGGTGACCGTCTCGTTGCGGCGTGAGATGGCGGGCGGTAGAGCCGGCGAACAATTCTGGTCGTTGATCCGCTCGCTGGGCGCCAGAATCCTGCCCAATACCGCCGGCTGCCTCTCCGTCAAGGAAGCCGTCACCACCGCGAAAATGGCGCGCGAGGTCTTCGGCACCAACTGGATCAAGCTCGAAGTGATCGGCAATCACGACACGCTACAGCCGGATGTGTTCGGTCTGGTTGAAGCCGCCCGCATCCTGTGCGAGGACGGCTTTGCGGTATTCCCCTATACCACCGACGATCTCGTTGTCGCCGAGCGGCTGCTGGAAACGGGCTGCAAGGTCCTGATGCCGTGGTGCGCACCGATCGGTTCCGCCTTGGGACCGGTCAACATGACGGCGCTGCGCTCGATGCGCGGATATTTCCCTGGCGTCCCGCTGATTGTGGATGCGGGGCTCGGACGGCCGTCGCACGCGGCCACCGTCATGGAACTCGGCTTTGACGCCGTGCTCCTGAACACAGCGGTCGCCAAGGCGGCATATCCGGTCGGCATGGCGCGTGCTTTCGGTAAGGCGGTCGACGCCGGTCGTGAGGCGTTCAGTTCGGGAATGCTCGAACCGCGCGACGTCGCCGTGCCATCGACACCGATGGTCGGCAGGGCCGTTTTTTCATGAAGCTCGATCCCTTTTATCTGATCGTCGACAGCGCTGCCTGGATCGAACGGCTGGTCCCACTCGGAGTCCGGCTTCTGCAACTGCGCATCAAGACCGTGGATGAGGCTGGGTTGCGCGCGGAGATCCGCACCGCGAAGGCCTTGTGTGCTCGATACCAGTGCCAACTCATCGTCAACGACCACTGGCGCCTGGCAATCGAGGAAGGCTGCGACTTCATACATCTCGGCCAGGAGGATTTGCAGACCGCTGACCTCTTGGCGATACGGGCAGCCGGCGTAAGGCTCGGACTGAGCACACATGATCATCAGGAGCTGGAAACGGCGATGGCCGCCGAGCCTGACTACATAGCGCTTGGACCCATCTATCCGACCATCCTGAAGAAGATGAAATGGGCGCCGCAAGGGGTCGAACGGATCAGCGAATGGAAGCGCCAGGTCGCGCCGTTTCAATTGGTCGCCATTGGTGGCCTCAACCCTGAGCGGCTCGACGGTGTCTTTGCGGCTGGCGCGGACAGCGCGGCGGTGGTGACCGACATCACGCTCAACGACGACCCCGAGGCGCGCACGCGAGAATGGATCGAAAAGACGGACCAATGGCGCTGAGGCGAGAACCACATGTGCTTGTCGTCGGTGGATCGGACTCCAGTGGCGGTGCTGGAATTGCACGCGATATCGAGACGATCTCTGCCATTGGCGTGCGCACCTGTCTCGCCGTCACAGCGCTAACGGTGCAAACGCATGACGCCGTGATCGAAATCTATTATTCGCCACCTAGCCTGGTGGCCAATCAGATGTGCGCCGCGCTGCAGGCCAACGACGTGGCCACAATCAAGATCGGCATGCTGGCGACTGCCAAGATCATTGTTGCCGTTGCCGCAGTGCTGCGCAAATTTCCGCATGTCCCCGCAGTACTCGACCCTGTGCTGGCCTCCACCTCAGGCCGCGCACTTCTGCAAGCAGGCGCTATCGCTGCCATGAAGCGCGATCTTATGCCGCTTTGCTGCATTGTCACGCCCAACCTCCCTGAACTGGCGCTCCTTAGTGGCTCCGAACTGGCAGTGGATGAGGACGGAGCGCTCCAACAAGGAAAAAGACTGCTGGCCGCCGGCCCTCAAGCCCTGCTGATCAAGGGTGGGCATGCGTCGGGAACCCGGTCGACCGATATTCTGTTACGCTCCGGGCACGAACCCATCCGCTTCGATGCACCGCGCCTTGCCACATCGATGCGCGGGACAGGTTGCATGCTGGCCAGCGCGATTGCGGCGCATCTGGCGAAGCCGAAGCCGCTCGAAGACAGCGTGCGCGAAGGCAAGCTGTTTGTCTTGGAGAGGCTTCAGAAATGCCGGCTGAATAACCACAGCGTTCTGCGTCCAGCCAAGCAGACCCATTTTCCAGAATTTTTCCCGTAGCGAGACTAGAGAAGGGGCTACTGCTTCTCTATGCCATCCTCACAACGCGTTGAGTTTCTCACTGCCAATTATGCGACTTTCGAGGTGCAAATAGCGAATATCGAGTTCTTAGTGACAGAAACGACCGGAATTGGTTGCGTGGATCACCAGGTCGCTACCGATTGGGTCAGCGACTCAATAGAACGTCACATCTCTGTCCACACTCGAGCTTATTTGCCGCAAACGCGTCGAGCCCCGCGTCAATCGGTCTTATAATAGTATCCGGGGCAGCTCCAAAGCTGTGGCATCGGCTACCCGCCGGCCGTGGCGCTTGCTGTTCGAGCGTCGGACGCCGCCTGCCATTGAACATCTGATGGGCTATTGGGTGGCGGCGACACACTCATCCAGGTGCAACTGGCTTTTTCAACTCGGGAACCAGCAGAAGCCTTCGCTGCGTCGCAACATTTGGATTATGTCGTACAGCCCGATCTTCCAGAGAAAACAAGACCTAACGTTCGAAACCTGTCACGCAACCAACCACCGAATGAAAGATCCAGCGTGCGATCGCAGGGAGGTAAGAATAACCGGTCTGGCTTTCCTATCGCCGGTCCAGGTTAAGACCAACGACGTCGTCACGACATCAACACAGTGCGCGAAGCGCTCGTATTCCTGAATCAGTGGCCAAAAGCGCGTCGGGGACCGGTATTCAGTTGCGCGGTGAGAAGCAGCAACGCAGCGATCGCCGGACAGATGACACCCGAGCAGGCGCGGCAAGCATTGTGGGATTTGCCAGGATTGCCGGCGTGCTGGCCAAATCTGATTTCGTCGTTGGTGGCGACTGATTTAAAGCTGCAGGAAGATCACCGCCGGTAACGCGTTGGCCCGCTGCTCGCCAAGACGGAAAGAACGCCGCCTTGTGAGTTCCAATAATGGGCGATGCGGGAATTGCACATGTCTGTGCCCATCTGTCCGGCCGAAATGCAAATGGCGTCACTGGCGAAGGTCAGCGAACGCGGCACGCAGGGCTGGATTCTTTTGACTTGCGGCAAGCCGACATAGGTGCTGGCTTGATGTCTCGGTCACTGCGACGTGTCATGCCGATTCATTCGTCAGCTACCATGACGATGCGGCGCGTCGCCTGCGATCAGTTGATCGAACCGCGGTGCAATTCGGGACGCTTCGTCGATCCCGACAGTTGCGCAAAGGGAAGCCAAATCAGCGACTAGAGGCAACGTGGCTACGGATTCGAAGGGACCCCGCTGTTGCCGAAGAGGTGACTGGTGGAATGTCAAAGATCACCTCGTGAAAGGCCATTTGGGGCCACCTAATGATAAAGCCGGATGCCGCTATCGGGTCCTGGCACGGGAATGACGGTCCGGCCCTACGGTGGATCGAGTTCGGTTCATGTCGCTTCGCAAGGAGGATGTGTTCCGGCGTCTGCCCGAACCCCTCTTTCTCGCATTCTGCGAGGTTGCGCGATCGGGCCGCTCGGTCTCTGTGCTGATCGCCCCTCCTGTTGCCATCGATCGATTCCGCTTCCGGTGCGCACGCACGTGTCGCGCGTGGCAATCATGCAAGGTCGTGAATCATAGGAGGATGTACATGCTTTTGTCGGATTTCGGCCGCATCGGGTTCGATCCGTTTGTGGAAATGCGGCGCATGCAACAGGAAGTAAACCAGCGTTTGGCCGGGCTGACCGCCAGCGCCGCTCAGGAGTTTCCGCCGATCAATCTTTGGACTGGCGAGGACAGCGTGGCGGTGGCCGCGGAACTGCCGGGGATATCACCTGACGAAATCGGCCTCACGGTGCGCGAGAACATTCTGACATTGAAGGGAACGCGCGAGCCTCGAACGGAGGACGAGAAATCCGTCTGGCACCGCCGTGAGCGCGCCTATGGGACCTTCTCCCGGACAGTGCAATTGCCATTCCGCGTCGACCCGGAACGGGTCGAGGCGCGTTTCGCCAACGGGCTGCTCGAAGTCGAGTTGCACCGGCCGGAGGCGGATCGGCCGAAGAAGATCCAGATCAAGGGATAGAGGGAGGCAAGCATGGCTCAGGAACGCGGATCGGCCGTCGCACCATGCTGCTCAATGCCCGCAAGGTGCTTTACGACCATAGTTCGGCCATCACCATCCTTCTCGCCTTCAATGACATAACGGCCCGTCGTATCATCGAGCGGGAGAAGGAAGAACTGCTCGGTCGCACCGAAGACCTGCTTCGGCAGAAAGACGTCCTGCTGCGCGAGATGGAGCATCGGGTTGCCAACAGCCTGCAGATCATTGCCTCGATCCTGTTGCTGAAGGCACGCTCGGTGACGTCGGAAGAGACGCGCCAGCATCTCAAGGACGCCCATCAGCGCGTTCTGTCCGTGGCCGAGGTGCAACGCCATCTCCACACCTCCGCCGGCGTCGACGAGATCGATGTCGGCTCTTACCTACCGAAATTGTGCAGCAGCCTCGCCTCGTCGATGGTCGGCGAAGCCCAGCCGATCACGGTCACCGTAATGGCCGAAGGCGGCAGGATAGATTCGCAAAGGGCAGTCAGTCTGGGACTAATTGTCACCGAACTCGTGCTCAACGCCATCAAATATGCTTTCCCCAAGAAGAGAACCGGCGCTCGCATCCAGGTGAGCTACGAGACCGCGGGCAGTGACTGGAAACTGACGGTTTCGGACAATGGCGTCGGCAAGATCGCCAACGACGTACCGGCTACCGGACTTGGAACAGCCATCGTCGAAGCACTGGTGAAACAACTGGAGGCCAGGGTGGAGATTATCAGCGATATTGACGGCACCAGCGTGTCGGTCACCCGGGCGACGTTCACCTCGCGCGTGCCGCGAGCGGCGTAAAAACCGTTACTACGATGCTGCCTTCCGGACATCGCCTGATGTCCAGGGGATCTTCTGCCGCCACGGCCTTGTCCCCGGAGCGCAGGACTGCCAGTCGCATCGCATAAGCCGAAACCTCTCAGTCGGTTGAGGGCGCTTCCGATGGCCAAGATCCGCTTTTTTGGCGTTCAGCCGGTGGGACCAAGCTCTGAAGCTGACGCTGCGCAGGTCTTTGCGTGGATGACTCGGTGCGGTCGGTAAACTCGAAGTGGCGGTTGTGTGCGTCAAGTTCTGCAAAATGGGGCGGCCACGATGCTGGTCATGCGGCTTGGCGTAGAGCGAGCTTCTTGTGCTCGCGCAGGTCGTCAATGTTGATGTAGGGCCTCCATCCAGTTTTCGTTGGTTTCGACAGCCGGCGCCCTGACGAGGCGCAGGCAGCTTTCGGCGTTGGGGAAGATGCGCACGACATAGGTGCGCCGGCGGATTTCCTCATTGAGCCGTTCAAGCATGTTGGTGCTCTTGAGATGCTTGTGATGCTGGCGCGGCAGGCAAAAGAAGGTCAGCGTGCGCTCGATGGTCTCCTCCACCGTCGTCCATCTCGGCCTCGAGCACCTCCTGCATCACCGCACGGATCATTTCGTGAAGTCCGTCCGGGTCTGAAAGCAGAATGTCTTTGACGGCAGCGCTGGCGGTCTTACTTTCAATCTTGGTCATGGTGGCGTTCCTTCGCGGGAATCGGCGACATGAACAATCACCAGATCCCATGGCGACGGATGGATAGCGGCGCGTGCTCTGGCAGAGTGACGCTGCTAACAAACACCCCGCGGAGGAACACCATGCATGTAGTGGCCGACCGATCCGAAACTCTGACTGCTATCCGGACTGGTCTGGGCGCAATCTTCGTATCGCTGGAGCTCAGCCGTTCAACCTGGCTGATCTCGTCGTTGTCGCCAGGTGGCGGCGAGAAGTTGTCGAAACACAGTGTCCCCAGTGGTGATTTATCCGCCTTGTTCCGTCGCTTCGATAGCGTGCGAGAGAAGGCAAGAGCACGCATGGGGCCAGACTTCCCCGTCGTCGCTATCCAGGAAGCCGGGCTCGATGGCTCCTGGATCCATCGGGTTCTGAGCAAGGCGGGGATCGAGAGCTACGTCGTTGATCCCGCTTCTATCGCAGTGTCTCGTCGCAGTCGCCGAGCCAAAACCGATAAGATCGATGGTGAAACGCTCGTCTCTCCTTGCCTTCAAGCGAGGCGAACCGCGCATATGTGCAATGGTCAAAGAGCCAACACCGGAGCAGGAGGATCGCCGGCGTATCTGTCGTGAACGCAAGGTACTGACGACCGAACGGGTATATAAAACGCCGCTCACTCAGAATGGTCTCGTCGCCCGAGCCCAGCGGCCGTAGGCGGGATGTTGGTGCAGCCGTGAAGAGCAGCGACCGAATGTGAGGTTGATCTGCTCGGTTACGAGCAGAGTCCTGCAAGTCGGGTTCAACCTGGATCCCATAATCGATATGACAAGCTAATCCCACTTTGACCGGCGCTCAGCACACCTAATTTCGAGCCGCGCCGACCTACACACCCGCTATCGACATGATCCGAGTGGCGGCCTGAACTAGGCCGGCAAACTCATGTTCGTTGGCACTGTTTTTCGCTTGCATCCCGGTTAGGCGGGGACAGACGCCCTACTGCGACGCCTGCCCGGCTTGTCCGTGTCTCGCTCGCCTGACGTTTCGGGTTCGGTCTCAATGATCTCGCCCGCCACCACGGCGCGGGTCCGCTCCAGCATCGCGGGGATGTCCCGCGCGGGCAGCGGGCGGCTGAGCAGGAAGCCCTGCGCCTCGGTGCAGCCTTCTCTTCGGACCCGTTCCAGCTGCTCCACGGTCTCGACGCCCTCGGCGGTGGTCTGCATCCCGAGGCTGTTGCCGAGGCTCGTGACCGCTCGAATGATGGCGACGGAACTGTCGATATCTCCGGCGTCCGTGATGAAGGATTGATCGATCTTGATCTTGTCGAATGGGAACGAGCGCAGATAGCTCAAGCTCGAATATCCGGTTCCGAAGTCGTCCATCGCGATATGAACGCCGAGCATGTGGATATGTTGCAGCATCGAGAGAGTCGCCTGGCTGTTGGCCAGCAGCACTGTCTCGGTGATCTCAAGCTCAAGCCGGCTGGGGCAGTCCCGAGATATCCAATGCCTCGACGATGGTGGAGAGCAAGCGCGCGTTGCGAAATTGCGCCGGGCACAGATTGACGGCGACCTTGATGCTACCGGGCCAGCTTGCCGCGTCGAGACAGGCTTGCTTGATAACCCATTCACCGATCGGGACGATGAGGCCGATGTCCTCGGCCAGCGGGATGAATTCTCCCGGGGATACGATGCCGCGCGTCGGGTGATGCCAGCGCAGCAGCGCCTCGAAGCAGCTGACCTCGCCGCGGTCGAGATTGAGGAGCGGTTGGTAGTAGATTTCGAACTGCTGCCGCACCACCGCTTCGCGCAGGTCGAGTTCGAGAAACCGCCGCGCCTGCATGCGCGCATCCATTTCCGGTTCGAAGAACCTGTAGGTTCCGCGGCCTTCCGCCTTCGCCCGGTAGAGCGCCATGTCGCCGGTCTTGAGAAGTTGGTCGGCGTCAATGCCATCGTCCGGCGCGATCGAGATGCCGATGCTGGCGCTGATCATAACCCCGTGGCCATCGACGACATAAGGTGCGCTCAGCCCATCAATGACCCGTTGGGCAAGAGCTGTCGCCTCGACCGGCTGATCAACCGCGGTTTGAATGATCACGAACTCATCGCCGCCGAGCCTTGCCACGGTGTCGCCTTCACGGGCCACCTGTTTCAGTCTGGCGGCGACCTCCTTCAGCAAGGCGTCGCCAACCGGGTGCCCCAGCGTGTCGTTGACCATCTTGAAATGATCGAGATCGAGGCAGTGGAAAGCAATCTTGCTACCATCACGCCGCATCTCGACCAAAGCCTCCTCGGCGCGTTCGCGGAACAATATGCGATTTGGAAGCTCGGTAAGTCCGTCGTGGCGCGCCATGTATGAAATCTTGGCTTCGCTCCGCCGCAAGTCGGTCACGTCATGGTGAGTGGCAAGCCACCCGCCGCCCGGCAGTGGCTGATGGATGAGGTCGATGGTGCGTCCGTCCCTGAGTTCCACCAGGCTCACCGTCCGCTCTGCGCGATCGATGGTCTCCGTCAGCTGCTGCACATACTTTTCCGGGTCATGGCCGGCATAGAGGCCCGCCGCGATCCGGAACCGCATCAAATCGATCCACGGCGTGCCGGGACGAGTCAGGGGCTCCGGCACATGGTAGAGATCGGCGTAGCTTTGGTTGCACAGAACCAGCCGCCTCTCCGCATCGAACATGCAAAGCCCTACGGGCATATTGGCGGCGGCCGCGGCCAATTGCTGCCGCTCCAGCTCGGCTTCTCGGGCCAAGGCATCGCTGCGCTCCAGGCTGGCCCGGTAGCCGGCAAAGGCCGAGAACAGCACTCCAACCTCGTCCTGCCGATCCCTTTTCAGCGCAATGAGACTCGAACGGCGCTCGCCCTGCGCCAAGCAACGCATCGCCTCGGTCACGGCGAGGATCGGCTTGCTGACATTGTGGCGTATCCAGGCGACAAGCCCACCAAGACACCCGGCGGCAAAAAGAACTGCCAGCCAAGTCAATCTTTGCGCAACGGTGTAGGTCCTGTCCGCCATCACCGCCGCGGCCGTGCTGCGCTCGTTGGTGAGGGCCAGCAGGTCGTCCAATCGCTGCGTGGCGGCGGCAACGGTCGGGAGCGATACCGTCTCGAACTCCTTGACAGCCATTGTTCGCCCTCCTGTTTCGAGGAGCGGGAAAATCGATGTCAGGGAATCTTCGTAGGCCGTCCATAGGTTGACGAACTGGTCGAACAGCTGCTGCTCGGCCAGCGATCCGGCACTCCGGCGATAGGCGCGCCGACCTTGCAGTATTTCGTCGCTTTCCCTCGCCATCTCCTTCTCAATGCCGGCTATCTGCGCAGCCTCGGCAGTGCGCACGCGCAACGTCGCATAGAGCTGGTGTTCCGCGAGGTTGCGCTTCATCTCGCCGACGATCTGGACCTGGGGCAACCAAACGCTGGTGATCTCGCTCGTGACCTTGTTGAGTGATCGCAGTTGCGCGACCCCAAATACTCCCACGGCCACGACGCACAGCAGCGCCAGCCCAAAGCCCAACGAGAGCTTGGTCCCGACGCTAATGTCCTTTAGCCCTCTCATCTAGAAAACTGCAAACGCAAGACCAGTCCTCGTCAAATAGCATCGAGCTTTAGCGAATAGTAAAAGTATTCCTAGTGTCGCGTCTAAGGTATTAATGCTGGCTTAAGACTGCGTAATCCCCTAGAGGATCGACCAAACCACGTTGTAAAAGGCCGGCGGATGAAGCTCACCGATTTCCATATGATCCGATGACGGGCCTACAATGAGATCGAGGTGCTCGCACCTAGTCTTGGAAGCCGCTTGCAGCTTCTTTCACCGCACCGTGGGATCGGCCTTCGATCCCCTTCGAATGTAGCGAGGCCAGCCCATATTATGCACGACGATGGGGCTTTGAGGCTGGCAGTCGAATCTATGATCGGCAGTGTTCATCAGCCGAGGAAGGAGCGCCGCGGCGCGCGCCGAGGCGGTGCGCGAACTCGAGCGTGATCGCCGAGATCGAGGCGAAGGAGCCGCTCGAAGCGCTCGACACCTTCATGGCGCAGAACGCATCGATGATCCAGGCCCAGCATGCAGCCTCCAGCTTCGATGTCCATCGGGTCCTTCAGGCCATGGACCACGAGCCGAGACCGCCGCAAGGCGATGCCGGACTGATGCGGCTGCCGGTGGTCGACATGCAAGGCCGGCCGCTGGCCAGCGAAGCCGAGTTGCGCTATTCCATTTTCCACCGCTTGACCTCGGGCGCGGTGAAGGTGGTGGCGGTGCAGCTAAAGGGAACTCCGACTGGAGCCATGCTGACACGCACGTTCACCGTGGAGGGCGTGCCCTACCGCATGGACCTGTTCGGCGGCAGCAAACTGAAGCCGCCGCAAAAGAGCCTGAACCAGCTTGCCTCTCACCTGCCTTTCACGGCCGCAGAGGCCCCAAGCGGCAAGCTTTTGGCGATCCCCTATGCCGAGACGGCTCCGGGTACGGCCTTTGAGCAGCTGTCGCGGGCCTGGGCGCCGTTCAAGGAAGCCTATTACTATACCCAGCGCCGCGGATTTGCCGCGCCGCCGGGCATCCCCGACATTGGCCCCCATGATTATGCGCTGGAAGGGTGCTTCAAGCTGTCCCTTCTGCCCGACCATCCCGCAGGCGCAGTGCATCCCTTCCGGTTCGAGGGGCGAGACGGCGAGATCGCCTTGCGGCCGCATGACGGCTGCGGCTTCATTAGGGCCTCACTGGCCGAGCGCATGCCGTCCATTGCCCGGGCTCGCCACGACGCTCCCGAGCGGATGCCTGCCTATGCCGATAAAAGGCAATCGGCGGTACCGCCCTCGGCGCTGCAACATTATCCGCGTAGCGTCGAGGTAGCACAGGAGACCCGCGAGAAGGCTCAGGCTTGGCTCGAAACCCATCAAAGCCTCACCGCCGAGGAGCTGTTCCGGACGGTCACGGGCGGGCATATCGAGGGTTCGAGCGCTATCGCCGTGCCGTCCAGCGACGAATGCCTGCATGTGCCGACGGGCAAGAGCAAGACCTTGACCCGTGACGCTGGCGTGCTTGTCGGACGCTCCCCCTATGACAAGCCCAACCTGCGCCCGTTCGCCGCCGACCGGGTCAGGTCGGCGCGCGATGGCGACCGGACCGCGGCGTTCCTGGATCGGTGCGTGGCCTTCCAATATAGCTTCAACTTCGCGCACAGGTCGGGGGCTGGGCTTGCCGCCGACGATCCGACCTTCTTTGCCAAAGGCATCTTGATCGTTGTGCCCGACGAAATGTGGCCGGCGGACTTCGCCGAGCGCGGGGTCGTGATGTCTGCCGAGGACGTAAAGTGCCATTCGTACTGGCTGGAGGAAAAGGACCGGGTCAAGGCCGACACCGCGCTCGAGTGCGTCGGCATCCTGCAGGCGACGGAGGTGTTCGCGCCCGGCTCTTTGGTTGCGGTTCCAAGCGTCGAACAAAAAATGCTCGACGGCGATTTTGATGGCGACACCGTCGTCATCATTGGCGACCAGCCTCGCCTTTACGAGCATGTGCGCCAGTTCGACGCGCAGCTGCAGGCGCGCGGCATCGCCTCGATGAAGCCGCCGAAGTCGCACACGCCGGCCATTGAGAAAAGCGGCTACCAGTTCACCCGGTCCAAGCAGATCCTGTCGGCCACCGGGCTGGTGCTGGAGACCTACAGCTGCCTGCAGCGCAACGTGCTGGCGCAGCCGCTGGAGGCGCAACGCTGGTTTGCCGAGCGTGCCATCTTCGGCACCTACGAGGGCATTCATAATGAGCTCAAGGCCGACATCCGCGCACTGTTGCAGGAAGATCGGCCGGATGGCCAGGCCCTCCATGAGCTCATCGCCAGGGCGAGGGAAGACAGCAAGGCCGCCAGGCATCCGGTGGCCTGCGAACTGGCCGCGTTGTTAGTGGCCGAGCTCCAGGACTGGAACCTGCAGCTCAATAGCGAGCCGGCTCATGAGCAGTCGGAAGTCAAGCTGCATGAAAGCGCCATCAATCTGTTGAGCGTCGGCATCAAGGTCGGCACTGACGCCTACAAGTCCGATACCGGTGCGCGGGTGTTCATGCAAAAAACCACCGAATTGCAGCGGCTCTTGGAGCAGAGGCCGGGCTTCAAGTCGGCGCCATATGTCAAGGCGCAGGCGGCAAAGCTCCACCAGGGCCGGTTCGACGTCGATGGCAGCCTGGCGGATCTGAAGGACAACCCCACGCTGGCGGCATCGGTCATGGAGGCCTCGATCAGACTCGCCGTCGAAAAGCGCATTCTGCTCAGCGCCTTAGCAATCTCGGCCGAAGACGACCGCGCCAGCACGATAACGCTGAGCAGCGAACAGGCCCTTGAGCGGGCCAGGCTCGAAGCCGCCCCCGCCGAAGCGCAAGAAAGCGCGATTACCAAAAATTGTGCATGCGGTTGCCGAGCTTTTGCGGCAGGACGGCATCGAGGTGAAGGTGCCGCATCTTGACCAACGGTCGGGCGGGCAGGTCTGGATAGCCGACGAGTTGACCGGCCAGAGCGTGAGCACGGCGCCGGAGGCCCAACTGGTCACCAATGCCGTGCGCCATGTCTTCGAGATCCCGGACGAGGCTTTTACGCGCGCCTTCAGGAAGGCGGCACTGGCCTTCGAGGAGCGGGACTGCAGCGAGGTCGAGACCACCAACTGGGTCATCAGGATGGACAGGCCGCGGTTACGCGGCGTTCACACGGCGTTCAGAACCGCGCAGAACTATCGCTTCGAGGTCGAGTTCCCTACGCCGGCCAGTTATCGGGCCGAGCTCGCGCACCGCGCGCAGAGCTCACAGCTAGTCCCCATTCCCCGTGGTGCCTGGGAGATATTACACTGGGACTCGTCAGGAGAAAGCAGGTCGAGGGCGGCAGGGACCTCCAGGTCGCCCATCGTCGCAAGACAACAGATTGCGGTCGCTCGCTCGCCGCAAGCCGGCGAGATCCTCGCGGCCCTCGGTACGCGGCCGGTCGTGCTCGTCGGCATGCCGGCGAGCGGCAAGTCGACCATCGGCGCCCAGCTTGCCAAGGAGTTGGGGGTGGAGTTTGTCGACATCGATAAGCATATCGTCGCCGATCACGGCAATCTGATGGAGATGTTCGCCGACCCTGGCCGTGGCGAGGCGCACTTCAGGGACCTGGAGACCAAAGAGCTCGCCAAGCAGCTGGAGAGAGGCCCCATCGTCATCGCAACCGGCGGCGGCTGCTTTGGCAAGGAGTCCAATCAAGCCCTGATTCTTAATAAGGCGAGGTCGATCTGGCTCGACACCCGAGCTGAAAGAGCTCCGCAGGCGCCTCGAGAGGGACACCAGCCGGCCGCTGCTGCAAGGCGCCGACATCGAGCAGAAGGTTGACCAGCTGTACGAAGAGCGCAGTCCGTTCTACCAAAAGGCCGATATCAGGTTGCCCCTCGTCCCGCCCTTTCAAAAAGACAAGAAGGACGCCCGCATTTGCGTGAAGGAACTCTACGCTTTCCTGTGCAGCGACAGAGAAGCCGCTCTGCCCGCTGCCGAGATATCACATGTCTCCGGTGCTTCCGGCACCGCCATCAGCATGTCCCCAACAGCTCAGCGCATGCACGATGATCATCACAACGGCTACGATTGCGGGGGCGGCGTCGTGGAAACCATCCAGGCGCCGGCGGCACTATTGAGTGAAAGGGAACGGCCGCCGCTCCTCGACACCCTCACCGCCGACCCGCAGCCTTTGCTGGCCGGCAATAACGCACGAGCGAATTTAGCGTCTTCCACGAGAAGCAGGGAACGCTCAAGTCGAGGACGATAGCTTAGGCGTCGCAGGTTTGGTGCAGGGTGCGGGTTCGCACCGAATGCTAATAAAAGTGGGAAACGCATGCATAAGTCGTGAGAAGCCTGATGGCCGAGTTGATCCGGCCTGGATGACACAAACGTACAAAGACGAACCGCCGGTGCCGGGTCGCGCGCCAAATCCTGGTGATCGACCGGAAAGGATCAGCTCCGAGTCTAAACGGCATCGTCAACTTAATGAAGCGCGGATACTATGACAGAGTGACCCAATCCACCGCCGCGCCATTGCGTCGGTTTCGACAGATAAGATGGATTGGGCAGGCGAGCTCAAAAGAGCGATTGTAAATCGCAGTTGTAGCAGTGTAACAAACTGCGTAACAAAAAGCGCGAAAAGATTAGCATTTTCAGCAGGATAGGCGTGAAACCGAATCCCTCCCTCTCCGCCATTTAGTCCAGAACCTGACATCTCCCGGGCCGCTAGCCGCCTGCCGCATATCGCCCAGCCAACATGACAGAGCCGCCCGAGCCGGGACACTCTGGCCTTCGCGGAGAGCCGTAAAGCTTCGGCGATGGGCAGGTCCATTCGGCATCTCCGCACATGGCTTTCTGTCCGCAAGCGCAGCCATGCCGCTGTGAATTTGCCAGCCGGTTTAGCCCAAATGGGGGAAGAGGCCCGGCCCGAGATCTCGTAATGGTTGGTTCGCCCAGCCAGTTAGGAGACCACTATGCGCAAAGCCTCTCTCGCCATCACAGTCGCCGGCACGGCCTTCTTCGGTCTTTCCACTGCCGCATCGGCATGCGTGTCGATGGACGGCAACTTCGTCGTAAACAACTGCAATTATCGCGTCATGGGAAATTACAAGGGCTCGGATGGCAGTTGGGGTGGCTTCGGACCCATCCGCGCGGGCGGTCGTGAGGTAACTTCCAAAAGACGCGATGCCGGCTGGGACATCAGCTATTGCAACTACGATTCATGGGCGGCAGGCACCTGCCGGCCGAAGGATCCCAGGCAGATGTAGCCGCTTTCAAGCGCGTCGATTTGCGCGCTCGGCTCGATGCTGACGATGTGGCCGGCGTCGAACACCGGCCACTCTGACGGCGCACGGTAAATCCGTTATTGCTCCCTCTTGAACAGATCCTGGAAGATCAGCTGGCCCCAAGTGCGGCCGCGTGCGTGCACCAGTGCGCCGCCCTCGTTGAGCTTCCCCAGCTTGACCGGTGCGAACCCGAGTTGTTTGGCCAAGGCCGCCACGGGAGCGATCGCGTCCTCGTCGTCGCTCGAAAGAAAGACGACCCGGTGGCCGCCCTCGACGATCGGATCGGCAGCCAGGGTGGCCGCAATCAGGTGATTGAAGCCTTTGACGAGCTTGGCGCCGGTGAACGCCTTTGCGACGAAGGCGGAGGACGGCAGACCGTCCAGTTCTTCGGGGACTGGAAACACGTTCGTCGCGTCGATGATCGTCTTGCCTTCCCAGCTTGACAGCGCCTTCGCGACATCTGGGTGCGATTCAAAGCGGACAGCCAAAAAGATGATGTCCGCCTTGACCGCGTCCGCCAGCGTTTTCGGGATGATCGTGGGTCCGATCGCGGCCGCGGCTGATGCAAAGCTTTCCGGGTCGCGCGTGGTTGCCACGGACACTTCGATGCCGGTGCGGGCAAACGCCTTGGCAAGAGCCTGGCCGATCTTGCCGAAGCCGATAATTGCATAGCTCATGTATATTCTCCTTCAGTTTACCAGGCCCTGCGGGCTCGGGATATCGAATGGAATGAACGGCGGGGCGAGCGGGTCAGATTTGCGCCAAGCCCCCGTCGACGGCGACCTCGCTGGCGGTCATGAAGCTGCTGTCGGGCGACGCGAGAAACGCAGCCGCCGCCCCGATCTCCGCTGGATCGGCCATCCGCTGAAGCGGATTCATCGAGGCGAAGATCTTCAAGCCCTCCTCGCCTATCGCTGCCTTCGCGAGTTCGGTCGCCGTCGGCCCGGGCGACAGCACGTTTACCCGGATGCCGGTGCCTTTCAAGTCTTCCGCCCAGGTCCGCGCGAGGTTGCGCACGGCCGCCTTGCTCGCGCTATAGGCGCTGAATGCGGGCGCGCCCGTGGTGCCGGCGCTCGATCCGGTCAGGATAATCGAACCGCCCTCGCCCATCAGCGGCAGCGCCTTCTGGACCGTGAAGATCGTACCCTTCACATTGGTGTTGAAGGTTTCGTCAATGTGCTCGGCGGTGAGCTTGCCGAGCGGAAGCAGGCTTCCCACCCCGGCGTTGGCGAAGATGATGTCGAGGGTTCCGCGCTCGGCCTTCACCGCCGCGTAGAGCCGATCGAGGTCGGCCTCATCCGAGACCGAGCCCTTCACCGCGCGGGCATTGGGCCCGAGTTCGGCCACCGCGGCGTCTAGCGCTTCCTGCCGGCGGCCGAAGATGAAGACGAAGGCGCCCTCCTCGATGAAGCGCTTCGCTGCGGCGCGGCCGATGCCGGTGGCGCCGCCCGTTATAACCGCAACCTTACCGTCTAGCTTGCCCATGATTTATCCTTCCAGGTTCTGTCTTTGGTGGTTCGGGGATGCCCCGAGAACCTCTAGATGGGCCTGTCGGGGTCAGGTGGTGAGTGCGGAAGCGCGCACATCGGTGGTGCAAAATCGATCCGCTTTCAGGGCTGACGCCAGCCGCGACCATCCGTGTCCGCCATTCGGAATTGCGCCGCCCCTGTCGACATAAGCCGTGATGTCCCGCCCCCTACTGCAGTAGGATGTGCTAGATACAGGCTTTGGAAGGCGCACCGCGCGGTGCCGGATTGCACCATGATCGACTGGGATGACGTTCGCTACTTTCTAGCCGTCGCACGCGGAGGCTCGGTGCGGGCTGCCGGCGCGCAGCTCGGGGTGAATCACTCGACCGTACTGCGACGCATCGCCCAGCTCGAGGAACGCCTCGGGGCGCAGATGTTCGAAAAGCTGCCCTCGGGCTACCGTCTGACGGCTGCGGGCGAGGAGGTCCTCGAGCTTGCGAACCAGATGGAAGCGTCGTCGCACCAGCTGGAGACGCGAGTCTTCGGGCGCGACCAGGGCGTGCGCGGGCTTCTGCGGGTGACGCTGGCACCGCCCCTCGCGACACACCTGCTCATGCCGGACTTCGCCGATTTCGCGCACCTGCATCGCGACATCGAGATGGAAATCCTGTCGTCCGGCGAGCTGGCAAATCTGACCAACCGAGACGCCGATGTCGCGATCCGCGTCGTCTACGACCGCAAAACCCTGCCGCTCAATCTTCACGGCCTGAAGGGACCGGAGGTGTTCGGCGGCGTCTACATGTCCCGCGATCGCCTCGCCGCGTGGCGTGCGGGCGCAGCTGATCCCATCCGGTGGATCGTCATAAGCGCTCATGGGATTCCGGAATGGGCCAGCGCGGGTGAGGTTCGCACCACGGGGGTGCCGTTCAGGACCACGGACGCCGAGGCGCAGATCGTTGCCGTACGGCAAGGTCTCGGGATCACGACACTGCCGTGCTTCGTCGGAGATGCCGACCCCCTGCTGGTGAGGGTGCCAGGCACCGACCTGCACATGTACGGAACGCTCTGGCTTCTCACCCAGGGGGAGACACGCAAGACGAAGCGCGTGCGGCTCTTCACGGAGTTCATATCCCGCAGCCTCGCCGCCTACGCTCCGCTTCTCACGGGACTGTCCATATCGCGCGACTGACGCCCGGGCGGGTCGCCTGCCACGCTTGCGGTGGACAGGTGCCTGCAAGCGGACATCCCGGCGTCGGACCTGGGTCGATAGCGCGGCCCGCCCCCTTCCGCGATCCGGGCCTTTCCGAGGTTCGCCAGTCAATCGGGTGGATCCGACTCGGGTAGGCGGCACCTATTGCGGTTGCAGATGCTCAGCCATGAAGTCGACGAAGGCCCTCAGTTTGGGGGTGATCTGACGACTCGCCGGCCAGAGAACATTGAACTGATCGGACTCCAAGGGCGGCATGGGCGATGTAGGAATGGGCGGCGACGGAACAGAAGCTCTCGGAACGGATGCCTTCTCCGAAGATCCCTATGCTTCAGAGCGCGTGACCAGTCGCTGATCTGACCTCAGGCCGAGCCATCGGATTGATGCTCGGCAATCGCACTCAGAAAAACCTGGCCGAACTCCTTCAGCTTTGCCGCCCCAACCCCATTCACTTCAGCGAAGGCGTCGAGGTCGTGCGGGCGGCGCTCGGCCATGTCGATCAGGGTGCGATCGGAAAACACCACATAGGCCGGCACCTGACGCTCCTTGGCGAGCCGCAGTCGCAAGGTCTTCAGCGCGGCCAGCAGCCCGGTGTCCACATCCGATTGCCCGAAATCCTGCCCGGAGCGCGTCTTGCCGCGCAAGGCGCGGCTGCGCACCTCGACACGATAGTGGAACGGCATCTCGCCACGGCCAAGCGCATGGCCTTTTTCGGCGATAGCGAGGCCGCCATGACCGG
>NZ_RZOL01000120.1:0-15407 GCF_004022985.1 Mesorhizobium sp. M7A.F.Ca.ET.027.02.1.1
GCGCGATATCCGACTTTCGGCGCTACGCCGGCCGGCATTGACTGGAGACGGTGGCTTGCAGCCGGTCCCGGCCACCGCGGCCCCGGCAGCAACAAGGCCACGTCCGCCGCAACCCGCTCCGCCGCCGGCCAGACAGGCACCCGCTCCACAGCCGGTGAACACGACGCCCGCCCGCCCGCGTCCAACAGCGCCGCCGGCACCTGCACCGAAGCCGGCAACGCAAAGCTATCAGCCGACCAATGTCACGCCGTTGCCGGCCTACGGCTCCGCCAATGCCAACACCGCCCGGCACGCCCCGCCACCACCGCAGCCGGTGCAAGACAGCATCGACGACACGCTGATGAGGGAGCTCGAAGTGTCGCTGGACCAGCCCCGTTCGGGCGGCCCCGTGGGCAAGCCGGCGGCGCCGCAGTCGCTCGACGACGAGATGACCAAGCTTCTCGGCGAGCTCTCCAGTCAGAAGAGATGAGCGGCGGCCGGGTCGCTATCCCGCGAAACATCGTCGCCGGTCCGCTGCCGAACCACCTCGTCCAAGCGCCAAATATCAAGGGTTTGCGGCCTTCGCACGCCTCAGAGCGGTGGATGCCGCACCAATAGAAATGGCCGGAAAACCGGCCATTTTCAGGATCGAGTTCGTTCGGGACAGCCGGCCGTGCGCCGCCGGCCTTGACCTTCAGTCGTCGCGATAGACTTTTTCGCGGCGCTCATGCCGCTCCTGCGCTTCGATCGACAATGTCGCGATCGGACGCGCATCGAGCCGCTTCAGCGCGATCGGCTCGCCGGTCTCTTCGCAATAGCCGTAAGTGCCTTCGTCGATGCGCTGCAGGGCGGAGTCGATCTTTGCAATGAGCTTGCGCTGACGGTCACGGGCCCTGAGTTCGATGGCACGGTCGGTTTCCGAAGAGGCGCGGTCGGCCAGATCGGGGTGGTTGGCGTTTTCTTGCTGCAGGATTTCCAGTGTTTCGCGCGCTTCGCGCAATATGTCATTCTTCCAGGTGACGAGCTTTGAGCGGAAGTAGGATTTCTGCCGCTCGTTCATGAACGGCTCGTCTTCGGAGGGTACGTAATCGGCGGTAACGATGTCGTTCATTCGACTCACCCAAACTGCCCCAAATTTGGCGCCTATATATTCGTCGTCCGACGCCTGCACAAGCGCAATCGGCCGCTGTTTCACGCAATTGTTAAAGTACCCCGCCACGGGTCTTTGCAGCCGCGTACGGTCGCTTTGGTACAAACTCCGCCGAGACACTTTGGATCCGGTGGCACATGCTTTCCGAGATCGGCCGTGATCCCGGGGCGATACGCAAGCGCCTTTGCAGCAAGCAGCATTGGGTGATTCGCTGTGTTTGAAGAGCACGGGCATTGTGCGCAACGCCGTTCTCGTGGCTAATCCCGGGAGGCTTCGGCATTCGGAGGTTGGGTGAGCAGGCTTTATCTGTTGCGACATGCAAAGGCTGGCTGGGCACTGCCCGGCATGCGGGATTTCGATCGCCCGCTCGACGCGTCCGGCCGTTCCGATGCCGAAATGATGGGCGCCGCCATGCGCTCCCGCCTCTATGTTCCGGACCGCACGCTCTGCTCCAATGCCAAACGCGCCAAGGAGACGCTGGAAAGCCTGGCCGGCCAGACCGACACCGGCCGGGTCCTGTTCTTCGACGCGCTCTACAGCGCGGACGCGGCCGGTTACCTCCACCTTATCCGCGACAATGGCGGATCGGGCTCATTGCTGGTCATTGGCCACAACCCGATGATGGAAGACCTCACCATGGCAGTTTCGGGCGACGGCGACGAAACCGCGCGGGCCACGCTGAACCACGGGTTTCCGACCGCGGGCCTGGCGGTCGTCCGCTTCGACGGCGATCTTGCCAGCGCCGCCCAAGGCGCCGGCTATCTCGAAGCGTTCCTGACGCCGGCCGATCTCTGAAGCCATTTCAAAGCCTGGTTGTAGAGCCTATATCGGGCGGACCGAAGTCCGAGAGAGCATATTTTGGCATCATCGCTGACCACCTTCACCGACGAGGCGAGGATTGCCCTCGACACGCTGTCAGGCCGCGCCACCGGGCTTTTTTCCCCATCGCTGCGCCTCGGCGTGACCGGATTGTCCCGCGCCGGCAAAACGGTGTTCATATCGGCCCTAGTCCACAATTTGATCCATGGCGGCCGCCTGCCGCTGTTCGAGGCGCAGAAATCTGGGCGCATCGCCCGCGCCTTCCTCGAGCAGCAGCCCGACGACGCGGTGCCGCGTTTCCAGTACGAGGACCACATCGCCGCCCTGGTCAACGATCGTGCCTGGCCCGATTCGACGCGCGCCATTTCGGAACTGCGGCTGACCATCGAATATGAATCGGCTTCCGGCTGGAGCCGCATGTTTTCTTCAGGCAGACTGTCGGTCGATATCGTCGATTATCCCGGCGAATGGCTGCTCGATCTGCCCCTGCTCGGCAAATCCTTCGCCGATTTTTCGCACGAAGCCTTTGAAATGGCCGTTCTGCCGGTGCGCGAGGACCTGTCGCAGGCCTGGCGGGCGCTGTCGGCTGGGATCGATCCGGACGCCGATGCCGACGAGATGACGGCGCGCCGCCTGGCCGAAAGCTTCGCCGCCTATCTGAAGGCCTGCAAGCTCGACGAGCGGGCGCTTTCGACCTTGCCGCCCGGCCGTTTCCTGATGCCGGGCGATCTCGAAGGCTCGCCGGCACTGACTTTCGCGCCCCTGGCCGGGATCGGCGACAGGCGTCCGCGCGCAGGGTCGCTGCACGCCATGATGGACCGGCGCTACGAGGCCTACAAGACCCATGTCGTCAAACCCTTCTTCCGCGAACACATCACCCGCCTCGATCGCCAGATCGTGCTGATCGACGCCATGCAGGCGCTGAACGCCGGCCCCGGCGCCATGGCCGACCTGGAACGCGCGGTAACCGAGATCCTCAGCTGTTTCCGACCCGGCCGGGGCAGCTTCCTCACCGACCTGTTCTCGCGGCGGATCGACCGCATCCTGGTTGCCGCGACCAAAGCCGACCATCTGCATCACGAAAGCCATGACCGCCTGCAGTCGATCGTGCGGCGGCTTGCCGACCGCGCCGTGGCACGGGCGAATTTCACCGGCGCCGACGTCGATGTGGTCGCCATGGCGGCGGTGCGCGCGACGCGCGAAGGCACCGTCAAGCAAGGCCGAGAGACGTTGCCAGTCATTGTCGGGACGCCGATCGCCGGCGAGAAGATCAACGGCGAAACCTTCGATGGAAAAACTGAAACAGCCATATTTCCTGGTGATTTACCGGAGAAAATTGATGCGGTTTTTGATCTTTCGGGAGCCGATCACAAGCAGGATGCCGCGGACCCTGCAATCCGCTTCGTCCGTTTCCGTCCCCCAAAGCTAGAACGCACGGCCGAAGGTATCACCCTGTCGCTGCCGCATATCAGACTCGACCGTGCCTTGCAGTTCCTGATTGGAGATCATTTGGCATGATCGCGCCCCGCAAGCCGGCGGCATTCCGCATCGAGCCGGAAGCCACATCAAGACAAATGCACCCACAACCGCGCCCCCAGGCCGATGCCCAGCGCAAACCGCGCGCGATGAAGACCGATGTCGCGATGGTCCTCCCGGCGGAAGTCGATGTCTTCGACGAGCCCGACATCATTGCCGCGGAGCCGCCACCGGCCATCGCGCCCAGGAAACGCTCGCTGCTCGGCAGCATCTTCTTCGGCGCCTTTGGCGTGCTGGTTTCGCTGGCTGTCGGCTTGTGGACCGACCAGCTCATACGCGACCTCTTTGCGCGCGCCGAATGGCTGGGCTGGCTGGCCGCCGGCATGGCTGCCATCGCCGTGCTGGCGCTTGTGGTGATCCTGATTCGCGAATTCCTGGCGATCGCCCGTCTCGCCGAGGTCGAAAAGCTGCAGAAACGGGCGCTCGACGCAATCGAGCGTGACGATCCCAAGGCGGCACGATCGGTCGTCGACGAGCTGTCGGCCTTTGTCGCGGCCAAACCCGAGACCGCGGCCGGCCGGCGCGCGCTGGCCGAACTGCGCAGCGAAATCATCGACGGCGGCAATCTCGTGCGCCTGGCCGAGGCAGAAATTCTGGGCCCTCTCGATGCTAGGGCGAAGGTGATGATTCTCGAAGCCGCCAAACGCGTTTCGCTGGTGACGGCGGTCAGCCCGCGCGCACTGGTCGATGTCGCCTATGTCGTGTTCGAGGCCGGGCGGCTCATTCGCCGTCTGTCGGAACTCTATGGCGGACGGCCCGGAACGCTGGGTTTCTTCCGCCTGGCGCGCAGCGTGCTGGCGCATCTGGCGGTCACCGGCTCGATCGCCGTCGGTGACAGTTTCGTCCAGCAGATCGTCGGCCACGGCCTGGCCGCGCGCCTTTCGGCCAAGCTTGGCGAGGGCGTCGTCAACGGCATGATGACGGCGCGCATCGGCATCGCCGCGATGGAGACGGCGCGACCCCTGCCCTTCAGCGCCGCCAAGCGTCCCGGATTGGGCGACTTCCTCTCGGCGCTGACATCGTTCGCAACCAGGAAAGACGGTGAAACGACCCGATCCGGCAAGTGAGCCGGCTGGAGTGTCTGGATCTTCGGAATTGTTACCGGACTGCTTTGCGGCGGCCTCGCGGTGACGAAGCATTAACCAATCTTGTTCATGGTCAGACGGGTTCCAAACAGCATCTTTGTTGCCGGGTGTCGTCGATGAAAAGCGTAATTCTATCCAGCGTCCTGCCCCTGGCAACGGTGATTGCGGCAGTCGTCGGCCTTGCCGGAGTGGCCTCTGCGGCGGAGCCGGACAAGCAGTTCTTCCAGGCGGCAGAAGGCAAGTGGATCGGACCCGGCGAAATTGTCGCCGGCAAGTACAAAGGCACCAAGTTCAACTGCAGCTTCACCGGCTCGACGCCCGACCGCAAGGTCGGCATGTCGCTCGACGGCGGCTGCCGGGTTGGCATGTTCACCCAGCAGATGTCGGCCAAGATCGAGCGCAAGGGCCGCGAGGGCTACAAGGGCAGCTTTATGGGTGGCGCGGCCGGTTCCGGCCTCGACATCATCGGCGGCAACGTCGTCGATCCCCGCAAAGTGGTCTTCACCATCAACCGCAACCAGCTCCGCGGCGTCATGCAGGCTCGCATCCCTGACGACAATTCGATGACAGTGACTATTGCCGTGCGCGTCGACGACCAATTGGTGCCGGTGATCGGCATGAGCCTGAAGCGCGTCGACGCAGTCGAAGTCGGCTCCATCGCGCCGAACTGAAAAATCCGAAAAAAAGGCGGCGACCCAACGGTCACCGCCCTCTCCCTTGACCAATCGAATCAGGCGCTTAGGCCTTGATCTCAAATCAGGGCGTTAGCCTTTGATTGTGGCCGTCAGTTCGTCATAGGCCTTGCAGGCGTCGGCCAATGTCGTAGCGCCCTGATACTTGGTTGTCACCGCCTGGACCTTGGCCGTCAGATCAGCCGCTTTGGACGGGTCCTTGGTAATCGCTTCCTGCAGCGCGGTAGCCATGTCCTGCGCCTTCTTGGTCGCGATTTCCGCCGTGCACTCGGGCGCCTTCGAGCAAGCCGAACCGGCAAGCACCGCCAGGCCGACGGCAACAAACAAAAACTTCTTCATGTCAGTCATCTCCTCAAAAAGGGCGCGACTTGATCGTCGATCACCCTCCAATGGCCGAAGCCGAGCGTCCTTAGCCTTCGATTGCGGCAAGATGCAACGTGTTCCCGGCCTCAACTTGTGTATCGCGCCTGCAACATCGGCGGCGGCCCGGATTCAGGCTATTTTATCGGCGGCAGCAAAGTTCAGCTGCGTGGCTGCAGCAGCGCCAAGACGGCGGTCGATGCGGCAAGGACAGCAGTCAGAGTCAAAGGCCCGGTCGCGCCATAGGTGTCCACGACATAGCCGCCGACAACCGCGCCGATGGTGATGGCAATTTGGAAAGAGGTGACCATCAGGCTGCCCGCTGCCTCCAGCGCATCAGGCGCCGCGCGCGACATATTGGTCGGCAGCACCACCGGCGCCATGCCAAAGGCGAAACCCCACAGCGTAACGAAGCCGAAGGCAACGCCGATATGCGAGCCCCAAAGCAGCAAAGTAAGTGCCGCAACCGCCATCAACGCTGCGGTGACTGCGAGGGCCATGTGGATGTTGGTGTCGGCCATGCGGCCGCCGGCAACATTACCGATCACGGCAGCGATGCCAAACCCGAGCAGAGCCAGGGCAATCGGTCCGGTTGTAAGGAGTGTCACCTGTTCGAGGAAGGGACGCACATAGACCGAGCCGGCAAAATGCCCCGTCATCAGCAAAACAATGGCCAGCATGCCGAGTTGGATGCCGCGCCGCCGGGTCAGCCGAAATACATCTGCAAGGCTGTTGCTTGCCGTTGCAGGCAAGGTCGGCAGGCTGAGAAGCTGCAGCAGCATGGCAAGCGCGGCCAGCCCCGCCGTCATGGCCATGGCACTGCGCCACCCAATCCAGTCACTGATCAGCGCGCCCATCGACGGTGCGGCAATGGTGGCAAGCGAGACGCCGAGGGTGACGATCGCCATGCCCCGACCTGTCGCATTGGCGCCAACCAGCCTCGCCACGACGGCGACCGAAAGTGCCCAGAAAGCGCTGAGAGCGATGCCCAGCCCGGCCCGGCCCAACAGCAACAGCCAGAAATCGGTCGCCAGCGCCGCCAGGATATTGGAACCGACCGCGAGGGCGCTGAGACCAACCAGCACCGCCTTGCGATTCAAGCGGCCGATGAGAACATTGCTCAACATGGCCGTCACAGCGCCGACGGAAGCGGTGGCGGTGACGACCTGGCCGGCCGTCCCCTCGCTGATGCCGAGATCGCGTGCCATTGGCGTCAGCAGACCTGCGGGCAGGAATTCGGCCGACACCAGGGCAAAGCTGGTGGCCGCCAATGAAATGACCGCGAACCAGGTGGCTGCGCTCCATGCGGCTGGTGCATCGGCATCAAGGCCAATCGCGGCGTCTTCAAGCTGTAATGTTGTGTCAGTCACGGAAAGATCTCCAAAGTTTGGAGGTCTTAAATAGGCGAGTCCGCTCGGATGATATGTATCTTAGAATCCGAAATTCATATCCATTCGTCCGGGAATTGTGCGGCGCACAACGCCCGGCGAGACATTGGTGATGCGCTTGAACGCGCGCGCGAAGGATGCCTCGGAATCATATCCCAAACGGGTAGCGACTTCGGCAACCGACAAGCCGTTTTGGCCCAGCAATTCGCGGGCAAGCTGCATGCGCAGGCGGGCGAGATAGTGTGCGGCACCCTCTCCCAATACCGCACTGAAACGTTCGGCGAAAATCGAACGCGATTGGCCTGCCACGCCGGCCAGGCTTCCCAGCGTCCAGTTGTGGCCGGGGTCGCGGTGCATGGCCGCCAAAGCGCGGCCTATATGGGGGTCGCGGATGGCTGCGAGCCAACCGGTGGTCGAGGCTCCGTTGCAATTGACCCAGCAGCGTATGAGCCGGGCCGTCAGCAAGTCGGCCATACGCGACAGAATCGTGGCGCTGCCCATCTGCGGTTGCGAGGCCTCCACCGTCATGGCCGCCAGCAAAGGACCGACGACCGGGTCATTGCCGGCCACGTCGCAACCCTTGATGACAGGCGGCATCAACGTGATCAATGGGTTGAGCGCATAGGAATCCAAGGCCATGGAGCCGCAGAAAAGGGTGCTCGTCGCGCCCGTTCCTTGCCGTACTACTTCGCAGACGTTGCCCCCCAACTTGATCACCTTGCAACCTTCGAGCGAGTCCCCTGCAACGTCCGGCGCGCTCGCCAGCCGATGGGCGATGCCTTGTGGCAACAGCACCAGATCGCCATCGCGTAACTCCTGCCAGCCTTGCGATTCAGTATGAATCCAACACGGGCCCTGGCCGACAAAGTGAAACCGAAGCAGCTGTTGTTGCGGAAAGTCTATGCTCCATGGGTGCCGGAGCTCGCAGCGGCCATAGTTGACACCACTCAAGCGAAAGTCTTGCAGAACTTCGCTGAGCGCATCCATCGGGATATGTGGCGTCGAAGACGGCCGGGACGAATAGTCAGGCATATACCTGATATAGATGCCGAACGTCCGGCAGGCAAGCGGGGACCGTTGTTCCACAAAGTAAATCGTTGCAGCGGCACCCTACCCCTCCCGGCAGATTTCTCGCCTTGCCTCCCACTCCAACTGCATGCAAGGAGTTCTGCTACACACAGGGACAAGAGGCATGGCGGCGGAAGCATCGGGCAGTGATCTGGTTCAGGTGGTGGCACTGCTTGCTGCCGGCGTCGTTGCCGTTCCGATCTTCAAGCGCATGGGCCTTGGCTCGATCCTCGGCTATCTGGCCGCCGGCGTGGTGATCGGTCCGTTCGGCCTCGGCGTCTTTTCCGAATCGGAAGCCATTCTTCATGTCGCCGAGCTCGGTGTGGTGATGTTCCTGTTCATCATTGGGCTGGAAATGCAGCCGTCGCGGCTGTGGGGCCTGCGCCGTGAGATCTTTGGCCTCGGTGCGCTGCAGGTCGGCGTCTGCGCGCTGCTGTTGACCGGTGTCGGCATGGCCGGAGGGTTTCCGATCGCGCAATCCTTCGTCGCCGGCGCCGGCTTCGTGCTGACCTCGACGGCGATCGTCATGCAGCTTCTGGAGGAACGCGGCGAGATCGCTGCACCGAAAGGACAGCGCATCGTATCGGTGCTGCTGCTCGAGGACCTTGCCATCGTGCCGCTGCTGGCGCTGATCGCGTTCCTGGCGCCCGGCGGTGCCGACACCAGCCTGATGGAGCGGCTGACCGAAATCGGCATCGGCCTTGCCGCAATCGTCGGCCTGGTGGTGGCCGGCCGTTATCTGCTCAACCCGTTCTTCCGCATCCTGGCGGATGCCCGTGCCCGTGAAGTGATGACGGCGGCGGCACTTCTGGTCGTCCTTGGGTCCGCCCTCGCCATGCAGCTCAGCGGCCTGTCGATGGCGATGGGTGCCTTCCTGGCCGGCGTGCTCTTGTCCGAATCAACCTTCCGCCACCAACTCGAAGCCGACATCGAACCCTTCCGCGGCATCCTGCTTGGCCTGTTCTTTCTCGCGGTAGGCATGTCGCTCGACCTGCATGTGGTCGCGGCGAACTGGCGGCTGATCGCCATCTATGTCGTCGCCTACATGGTGATGAAGGCATTCGGTATCTACATCGTCGCCCGCATCCTGAAATCAGGCCACCGCGAAGCCCTGGAGCGCGCGGTCTTCATGGCACAAGGCGGCGAATTCGCCTTTGTCCTTTACTCGGCGGCCGCGGCGGTCGGCATCATCGACGGCCAGGCCAACGCGACGCTGACGGCGATCGTCATCATCTCCATGGTACTGACGCCGCTGGCCATCATCGCCTTGCGCTATCTGACGCCGCGTGACGAGCAGTCGCTCGACGGGGTCGATGTCGCCGAGGGCCTGACCGGCAGCGTGCTGGTCATTGGTTTCGGCCGCTTCGGCCAGATCGCGAGCCAGCCGCTGCTGCTGCGCGGCATCGACGTCTCGATCATCGACAATGACGTCGAAATGATCCAGGCGGCGGCCGATTTCGGCTTCAAGGTCTATTATGGCGACGGCACGCGACTGGACATCCTGCATGCCGCCGGCGCCGGCCGTGCGCGCGCCGTGCTGATCTGCGTCGACAAGGCCGATGTGGCTGTTCGCATCGCGGAGCTCATCAAGGCTGAGTTTCCTTTGCTCACCGTGCTGGCCCGCGCTTTCGATCGTGGTACCGCGCTGCAGCTCATTCGCGCCGGCGTCGACTACCAGCTGCGCGAAACCTTCGAATCCGCACTTGTTTTCGGCGGCTCGGCCCTGGAATCGCTGGGCGTCGATCCCGAAGACGTGGCTGAAACGATCGAAGACGTCAGGCGCCGCGACACCGATCGCTTCGAAACCCAGCTTGCCGAAGGCATTCGCGCCGGACAGCGCTTCCTGAGAGGCAATATCGGTACGCCGATTCCGACACCGCTCTCCACGCCGCGCCGGCCTGGTCAGGCACTCAATGAAGAAACCGCGGGTGTGCTGCACAAGTCCGAACCCGCCGATTGAGCAAGGAATTAGGCATGGAATTGGACAGCAGGGCCCTGTCGGTCACCAAATTCTGGCGCGATGCCGGCGAGGATGCCTGGTTCGAGAAGAACGAGGCATTCGATGCCGAGTTCCGCGACCGCTTTCTCGGCCTGCACTACGCCGCCGCGCGGCGTGAATGCGACGACTGGCTGGAACATGCCGAAGGCGCGCTGGCGCTGATGATCCTGCTCGACCAGTTTCCGCGGAACTGTTTTCGCGGCACCGGCCATATGTACGCGACCGATCCGCTCGCCAGATATTTCGCGGAGAGGGCGATCGCGGCTGGTCATGACCTGGCACTCGAGGAAGAACTCCGCGTTTTCCTCTACCTGCCTTACGAGCATTCGGAACTGCTGGCCGACCAGGACATTTCGGTCGAACTGACGCAGGCCTGGGCCGAGCCATACCTGAAGTACGCTGTCGAACACCGCGATATCATTCAGAATTTCGGCCGTTTTCCGCACCGAAACAAGATGCTTGGCCGCGAAACCACCCCGCAGGAGCAGACGTTCCTGGATGGCGGCGGTTTCTCCGGTTAAAGACCCCGCTCCAAGGTGTGTTGAGATTCAGGTCAGGCCGAGTCGAAAACGGTGGGTTCCGAGAACCGGAGCGGAGCGTACATTTGGGTACGTGAGCACCGGAAGCGCAGGAACTCGCCGTTTGCAGGCCGGCATCACCTGAATATCAACGCACCTAGGCCAACCACCAATCCCGGCCGGAGGACAATCGCTCGATGCCTGAAGTATCGACGGCGACCAGGCGGTCGGTGATGCTGCGACCGCTGACAACCAGGCCGGGCGCGATCTCGGCCAGCGGCGCCAGCACGAAGGCGCGCTCCAGCATGCGCGGATGCGGCACCTCCAGTCCGGTCTCGTGGATGACGCGGTCGCCGAACACCAGAATGTCGATATCGATCAGCCGCGGCCCCCAGCGCTCCTCCCGGACACGCTTCAGCTTGCGCTCCGCATCGAGGCAGAGGTCGAGCAAGGCACGCGGTGCAAGCACGGTGGAAATTTCGGCGGCCGCATTGAGAAAATCCGGCTGATCGAGCTTGCCCCATGGCGGCGTGCGATAAAGCGAGGAGACGCCGGTGACGCGCGTATCCGCGTCGGCATCCAGCATGCGCAGCGCCGCGCCCATGGATTTCGCCGGATCGCCAAGATTGCCGCCAAGGCTGAGATAAACGGTACTATTCGGGCCAGACAACGGTCACCTCGACATAATCGAGCACGCCGGGCACCGGTGCGTTCGGCTTGCGCACCGTGATCTCGGCTTTCTTTATCTGCGGAAAACGCGCCGTCAGCGCACGGGCCACTTCGAGCGCCAGCGACTCGATCAGAAAACGGCGCTGCCCGGTGATGATCTTCTCAATGACGGTGAATGCAATGCCGTAGTGGACTGTATCCTCGATCGAATCCTCGGCAAGTGCGCGGCCTGGATCGACGGTGAGAACAGCATCGACATAGAAGCGCTGGCCGAGCCTTTCCTCCTCGTCCAGCACGCCGTGCCGGGCAAAGAAAGCGCAGTTCTTCATGCGGATGACATACATCGCTCAGTTTCTCGCCTGGTCCGTCCGACGCGCCAGCATAGCATCCGCGAGCGCCAAAGCGTCCACGTTGAATGCGACATCGTGGACGCGAAACAGATCGGCGCCCTGGAGCCTCAATATAACGCTGGTCGCCGCTGTTCCGACCCCTCTGTCGGCGGCATCACGGCCGGTGACCGTGCCGATGAAGCGTTTTCGCGACGTACCGGCCATCAGCGGCAGGCCGAGGGCATGCAATTCCGAAAAGCGTGCCATCAGGTCGAGATTTTCCTCCGCCGTCTCCTTGGCGAATCCGAAACCGGGATCGAGCACGATACGATCGTCGGCGATGCCGTTCTGGCGGGCGATTTCCAGCGACCTTCGCAGGAACGTCAGTTGATCGGCAATCGCATCCGGCAGCTTCTGGCGATCCCGCCCAGTATGCATGATGACAAGCCCCGCGCCGGTGTCGGCGGCGACACGCGCAATCTCGGGCTCGCGCTGCAAACCCCAGACATCGTTGACGATATGCGCGCCGCCGGCTACCGCCAGCCGCGCCGTGTCGGCACGATAGGTGTCGACCGAAATCAGCACCTCGCTCACGCCCGCCAGCGCTTCGATCACCGGCAGGATGCGCTCCTGTTCCTGGCTGGCCGATACCGCGGCAGCACCTGGGCGCGTCGATTCTCCGCCGACATCGACAACCAGTGCCCCTTCCCCGATCATGCGGCGCGCCTGGGCCAGCGCCTTTTCAGGGGCGTCGAACTGGCCGCCGTCGGAAAAGCTATCGGGCGTGACATTGAGGATGCCGACGACCACGGCCTTGCCGCCAAGGTCGAGATGGCGTCCATGCGCCAACTGCCATCGCCGGGCCGTCATTGCTCATCGACCATGGAGTTCATCAATCATGTGTGATCCCTGGCGGATCAATTTCATTGCGCCGGCAACGGCCGTAAAGCAAGGTGATCGAAGAGGCAACATGATGAAGCGAGCCATGCTTGGCATGAAAAGACGGTCCCTGGGCGTGAAACGATCCTTGGCTTGCGCGCTGCTGCTCGCCATGACCCCGCTTCCGGCGGCGACCGCCAATCTCGTCAAGACGTACAGCTATTTCGCCATCGGCGGCAGCACCCTCGACGATATCGAGGCACAACTCTCCAAACGCGGGCCGGAGGTGAAAAGTACCGGCAACCGGCACCCGGGCGCCACGCAAATGGCCTTCACCACCCGTGTCAGCTATGCGCAGACGCCGAATTCCTGCCGGATCGCCGACGCGGCGGTGACCGTCAAAGTGAAGGTGATCCTTCCCGAGTGGCGGCGCCCGCGCAAGGCCGATGCCGATGTCAGGCTGTTCTGGGATACGCTGTCCGCCGACATCAAGCGCCATGAGGAGCGCCATGTCGAAATCGCCAAGAACCATGGCGGCGAACTCGAAGAGGCCTTGAAGGCCACCTACCCGCAAAAGAACTGCGACGCCGCCAAGGCCAAGGCGGCAGCCATCACCGCGGCTGTTCTGGCCAGGCACGACCGCGCCCAGCTTCAGTTCGACCGCGTCGAAAGCGTCAATTTCGAAAGCCGCATCTTGCGGCTGCTGCGCTACCGCATGGAGCGCATCGGGAATGGCCGACTGCCGCCGGCCTGAACGCACCCGAACTGAAAGCCAAAATCGCCGAAGGTAGTGCCAGATTCGAAAAACTTTCGAGCCCCTGTCGAAACCGGCCTATATGGGACGACATATGTCAGGCTCGCCAGACGCGAGCTTAAAACACCAATGCGATCCAAACGGTCAAGAAACCGGAACGGCTGAACAGGGCCGGTCAAATCGCAAGCTTATGGATGAACGATCATGGACCAGGCTGTCGATAACAAAACGATGGCGGAAACCGGCACGCCGATAACAGAGAGCGAAAAGAACGCCATTATTGGCGGCGTGCTGTTGTCGATGCTGTTGGCGGCACTCGACCAGACCATTGTTGCGCCAGCCATGCCGACCATTGGGCATGCGCTCGGAAACGCACACTATCTGCCATGGATCGTCACCGGTTATCTCCTGACCGCTACCGCCGTGGCCCCGCTCTACGGCAAGATTTCCGACGTCTACGGCCGCCGGCCGACTGTCTATGCCGCGATCCTGATCTTTTTGGCGGGATCGCTGGTCAGTGCGATGGCTCCCAACATGTTTGTGCTGGTTGTCGGGCGGGCGATCCAGGGCGCAGGTGGCGGCGGCTTGTTCGCTTTGACGCAGACCGTCGTCGGCGATCTCGTTCCGCCGCGCGAGCGGGCACGCTATGCCGCCTGGTTCTCCGGAACATGGGCTGTCGCCAGCGTTGCCGGTCCGTTGCTCGGCGGCACTTTCGCCGAGCACCTGCACTGGTCACTGATCTTCTGGATCAACATTCCGCTTGGTGTTCTTGCGATGGCGATCATCAACAAGCCGCTCAAGAAACTGCCGGTTGCCGCAAAGCGCCATCGCATCGACGGCCTGGGCGCGTTGCTTCTGATCGTTGCCACGGCGCTGCTGCTGCTCGCATTGAACTGGGGCGGCAGCGCCTATCCCTGGATTTCGCTTGAAGTCATCGGCGTTCTCTGCGGTTCGGCGATTTTCTGGGGCGCTTTTGCCTTGCGGCTTATGCGAGCCGCCGAGCCGCTCATCTCACTCGAAGTGCTTGGCAATCCAATCGTTCTGGCGGGCACGCTTTCGATGTTCCTGCTTCAGGCCGCAAGCGTCGGCATGGCTGTGTACCTGCCCGTCTATCTTCAGGCGGTGCTCGGCCTGTCGGCTGCAGAGTCGGGCATCGCGATGCTCGGGCTTCTGCTGGGGACCGTCGGCGGCGCGGCATTCAGCGGGCGTGTGATACCGCATTTCTCCCACTACAAGCGCATCGCGATGGTGGGCGTCGTCTTCAGCATGCTGTGCCTCTGCCTGCTGGCCGTCGTCGCAGGATATGCAACGCTGCTGGAGGTAGAGGTCTTGACGATCTGCATCGGGTTTGGAACCGGAACGACGTTTCCGGTCACCACCGTGTCGGTCCAGAACGCCGTCGATCGCGTGCATCTCGGCGTCGCGACGGGCGTGCTGACATTCCTGCGTTCGCTTGGCAGTGCGCTTGGTGTCGCGATGCTCGGCGCGGTCGCTCTGGGCTACGGCTTGCCACTTGCCGGTGAAGGCGTGCGGATCGTGGGCCATAGCGCGACGGTCGAGCCGTTCGTGATGATCTTTGCCGTCGCCGCCGTTACATTGCTGCTGGGGCTGATCACGCTGACGCTGATGCCCGAAAAGGAGCTTCGCGGTTACGCCGACAATGCGGCGCCCATCCTCGCCGAGTAAGCTTCAGCCGGAGACGCCGAGCTTCTTCTGCAGGCTGGTCGATGAGGTCGTGTACTGGAAAACGATGCGCTCGCCGGGGCTGATGATGCGCTTGGCGGCCTGCGCCATCAGCGCCACTTCGTGGAAGCCAGACAGGATCAGCTTCAGCTTGCCCGGATACCAGTTGATGTCGCCGACCGCGAAGATACCGGGCACCGATGTCTGGAACTTCTCGGTATCGACCGGAATAAGGTTCTCGTGAAGGTTGAGACCCCACTCCGCGATCGGTCCGAGCTTCATGGTCAGGCCGAAGAACGGCAGCATGCGCGTGCAAGGCACCTCGACATCGCCGTCAGGTCCCTTGATGGTGGCCGATGACAGTTGGCCGTCGGCACCGGTCAATCCGGTCACCTGCCCGACCTGGAACTCCAGCTGCCTCATCTCGTGCATGGCATACATCTTGTTGACGCTGTCGGGGGCGGCACGGAACTCGGGCCGCCGGTGCACAAGCGTCACA
>NZ_RZOL01000121.1:0-15363 GCF_004022985.1 Mesorhizobium sp. M7A.F.Ca.ET.027.02.1.1
GCTTGAGTGCCGCATCGAGAGCGCCGGCGCCCTGGCCGGCGGCGTCCTGGAACACGGTCACGTCGAGGTCGCCCGCCTGCATGGCCGCCAGCGCGTCCTGGGTGGCATCGACGCCGCCGACGACAACCGCCTTCATGTCGATGTTGCCGGCCTTCATCGCCTGGATGGCGCCGATGGCGCTTTCGTCATTGTTGGCGATGACGCCGTCGAACGGCTTGCCGGTCGACAGCCAGTTGGTCATCAGGTTCTGCGCCTCGTCGCGGTTCCAGTTCGACGTCTGCTTGTCGATGATCTTGATGAAGCTGCACTCCGGCGTCGCGATCACGTCGTCGATGTCCTTGGTGCGCTGCACGGCGGCCTGGTTGGAAAGCTCGCCCATGATCACATAGACATTGGCTTCCTTCTTGCCGGCTTCCTTGAACAGGCGGCAGACTTCCTTGGTCTCGAGCGTGCCGGAATCGGCTTCGTTCGAGGCGACGAAGGCCTGGTTGTCGGGCAGCGTGTCGACATTGACCGGCTCGCGGTTGACATAGACCAGCGGGATCTTGGCTGCGGCGGCTGCGTCCGACATCGCCTGCGTGGCCGAAGTGTCGACCGGGTTGACGATGATGGCATCGACGCCCGAGGCGGCGAAGTTCTTGATCTGGTCAAGCTGCTTGGCAACGTCGTTCTGCGCGTCCTCGACCTGCAGCTCGACGCCGCTCATGCCCTTGGCCTGCTCGATCATGCCGTTGCGCAGCACGGTCAGGAAGTTGTCGTCGAACTTGGCCATCGACACGCCAACCTTGGCGGCCATGGCGGATGAGCTCATCAGCGCCGCGAAGGCGACGCCCAAAATCAATTTCTTCATTGTGTTTCTCCTCCACATATTGGTGTCCGGTTTCACCGATTTATCCGGAATCCCCGATCTCCCCGGGGAATCTCTCCCTGATGTCTTTTCTATTCCGGGTGACGCTTGCCTCCTGGCTGGAACGTCAAACCCTCCGTTTGAAACAGATATTCCGGAACGAAAGAACCAAAATACACTGATGATGAAATATTTATTCCATTTCACATCGGGGCGTCAAGGGCGATTCCGCGGCCTGCGGGCCGATTTACGCATCGCTCTGATGGATTCTATCATTTGCCTCGGCGGCCTAGCGCGGCGGGCTAGATGTTTTCCGGCAGATAGATGTCGAAGGGCAGGAAGGTCTGGCCCGGAGCGTTGGCGGCGCCGGTCTCGATGGCATGCGCCATCAGGTCGACGAGCTCACGGCACAAAGCGGCGAGCGGGGTCGAGATCACCATGGTGAGGATGTTGTCGGCGAGTGCCGCGCGCGATTCGGCGTTGATCTCGTTGCAGACGACCACCGGCATGGTCGCGGGATTCGCTGCCCGCAGCGCCGAGACCGCGCCTTCCATGCCGCCGCCCGCGACGTAGCAGCCGGCAAGATCCGGATAACGCGCCAGAAGATCGATCATCGCGTCATGGGTCACCTGGTTGGCTTCCAGATTGACCAGCGTTTCAAGCACGCTGAACTCCGGCGCATGCTCGCGGAAGAAGGAGCGAAAGCCGATCTCGCGCAGTTCATGGCCGTGGAAGCGGTGACTGCCGACGAAGAGGGCGACCTTGCCGGGCCGCTTGGCTGCTTTGGAGATCATCCATGCGGCGGTGCGCCCGACCTTGCGGTTGTCGAGGCCGATATAGCCCTCCCGGATGCCGGCGGCAAAGTCGGACAGCACCGAAAAAACCGGCTGCCCTCTCGCCTTCAAGGTTTCCACAACCGCTGTCAGGGTCGGATGGTCAGGACCGACAACGGCGATGGCCCTCGATTTCGCCGCCAGCCTGCGCATCTGGGAGGCGATCTCGTCGGGAGCCAGGGAACTGGCGAAATCGATGGTCGCAACGCCCCGGAAGCGTTGCGATTGCGAGATGGCCAGTTCGAGTTCCCGCGCGAAGTCGCCGTAGAAGGCATCATTGCCCCGCAGCAGCAGGAAGCCCAGCCGGTACTCCGGCAATTCCTGGCGCATGCGCTGCTTGATAAGGCCGGCGGCGTGATAGCCGATATCGGTAGCGGTCTCGTAGACGCGGCGCGCTGTCTCCTCGCGCACCGGCAGCCGGTTGTTCAGCACGCGGTCGACGGTGGCGACACTGACGCCCGAGATGCGCGCCAGATCAGATATGGTCGGCCGCTTCACCATGCTTGCCCCGTCGGATTTGCTTGAGCCTTCGTACAGCATCCTGATGGGAAATGATAGAAACTATCTTTATGATGTTGAGTCCATCATCGGTCGGCGTTACTTTGACGCTAGAAGCCAAAGGAATTCATGGCATTCGCCTTGGCGGATGCCTTTGCCGAGGGAGGCAATCATGTCCACTGCGCCGTCCCGGCGTGACTACAGCCTGATCGGCCGCGATGCCAAGCTCGCGGTCGAGACCGGCCTGTCGGCGGCCGAGTGGTATCACACCGACATACCGCGCAAGCAGATGAAGGAGCTGATGCAGCGCTCCGACGGGCCGGCGATCCGCGATACGGCAATCTGGTTCGCCGCGCTGATCGTCAGCGGGGCCGGCGGCGCCTGGTTCTGGGGCACATGGTGGTGCGTGCCGTTCTTCTTCGTCTATGGCGTCCTCTACGGCTCCTCGACGGATTCGCGTTGGCACGAATGCGGCCACGGCACCGCTTTCCGGACGCAATGGATGAACGATGCGGTCTATCAGATCGCCTGCTTCATGATCATGCGCAATCCGGTGACCTGGCGCTGGAGCCACACGCGCCACCACACCGACACCGTCATCGTCGGCCGCGACCCGGAAATCTCGGTCATGCGGCCGCCCGATCTGGTTCGCGCCATGCTGGGCTTCGTTGGCGTGCTCAATGCCTGGCATGCGATGTCAGACATGCTGCGCAACGCCGCCGGCACCGTCAGCGCCGCCGAAAAGACCTTCATTCCCGAACAGGAACAGCCCAAGGCGATCCGCGTCGCCCGCATCTGGACGGCGATCTATGCCGCCACCGTCGGGCTGGCGCTCTACACCGGTTCGTTCCTGCCGCTGATGCTGGTCGGCCTGCCCAGGCTCTACGGCGCCTGGCACCATGTCATGGTCGGGCTGCTGCAGCATGGCGGCCTGGCCGACAACGTCACCGACCACAGGCTGAACAGCCGCACCGTCTACATGAACCCGATCAGCCGCTTCATCTACTGGAACATGAACTACCATGTCGAGCATCACATGTTCCCGATGGTGCCCTACCATGCGCTGCCGAGGCTGCACGAATTGATCAAGCACGATCTGCCGGAACCGACACCGTCGATCCTGGCCGGCTATCGCGAAATGATCCCGGTCTTCCTGCGCCAGCTGCGCAACGAGGACTATTTCCTCAAGCGCGAGCTGCCGCCGACCGCACGGCCATATCGCGAAGAATTCCACAACGACACTATCGCCGCCGCGGCGGAATGATCGTGCTTCCATCCGATCTAGACTGTTTATTTTAACGCAATTCCGGGCGGAAAACCGCTGCGCACTTTTCCTGGATTTGCTTTTGGGAGGACTTGAATGAGCGACTGGGTCGAGGCCTGCGCCACCGGCGACATAGACGAGGAGGATGTGATGCGCTTCGACCATGGCGGCCGCACCTTCGCCATCTATCGCAGCCCCGACGACGAGTTCTTCGCCACCGACGGCCTCTGCACGCATGAAAAGGTGCACCTGGCCGACGGGCTGGTGATGGACGACATCATCGAATGCCCCAAGCACAATGGCCGCTTCAACTACAAGACGGGTGATGCCCGCGGTGCCCCGGTCTGCGTCAATCTGAAGACCTACCCGGTCAAGGTCGACGCCGGCAAAGTCCTGATCCAGATCGGATGACTGACATGGCGGGGGGGATGCTCATCATCGGCGCCGGCGAATGCGGCGGGCGGGCGGCATTGGCGCTGCGCGACCTCGATTATCGGGGGCCGGTGACGCTGGTCGGCGATGAGCCGCATCTGCCCTATGAGCGCCCGCCTCTGTCCAAGGAGGCGATGGCCAGCGATGCGCCCGAGATCAAGGCGATCGCCAGCGACGCCATTCTGGCCGAGAAATCGATCCGGCATATCCATTCCGTCCAGGCCGTGGCGATCGATCGGGCGGCGCATGCGGTGCGCCTGTCGGACGGATCGGTCCTGCCTTACGAAAAGCTCCTGCTGGCAACGGGTTCGATGCCGCGCAAGCTGCCGATGCCCGGCCTTGGCGCGCACTGCGTCTATCTCAGGACCTTCGCCGACGCGCTCGCGATTCGCGCGCATCTCACCCCCGGCAACCGTATCGCCATCATCGGCGGCGGTTTCATCGGCCTCGAACTTGCCGCCGCGGCACGCAAGCTAGGCGCTGCGGTCACCGTTATCGAGGCGCAGCCGCGCATCCTGATGCGCGGCGTGCCGGCGGAGATCGCCGAAATCATCCATGACGCGCATGTCGCCGAGGGCGTTGATATCCTGTGCGGGGATGGCATCGCGTCCATCGCCGACGACGGCAACAAGGTGCGCATAGCGCTTGCCGGCGGCCGGGAAATCGTCGCCGACCTCGCGATCATCGGCATCGGCGCCGTGCCGGTGACCGGGCTTGCGGCCGAAGCCGGCCTGGCGATCGACAACGGCATCGCTGTCGATGCGCAATTGCGCAGCAGCGATCCCGACATCTATGCCGCAGGCGATTGCTGCTCGTTTCCGCTCGCCGTCTATGGCGGCCGTCGGGTGCGGCTGGAAGCCTGGCGCAACGCCCAGGAACAGGGCGCGCTGGCGGCCAGGAACATGCTCGGTGCCGGCGAGGCGCATGCGGCGGTGCCGTGGTTCTGGTCGGATCAATATGGTCTGTCCCTGCAGATCGCCGGGCTGTCCGACGAAGGCAGCAGCACCGTGCGCCGCGACCTCGGCGATGGCGCCTTCATTCTCTTCCATTTGGCGCAAGACGGCAGGCTGGCGGCGGCCAGCGGCATCGGCCCCGGCAACGCGGTCGCCCGCGATATCAGGCTGGCCGAAATGCTGATCGGCAAGCACGCGAAACCGGCGCCGGAAGCGCTCGGATCACAGGCGGTCAAGCTGAAATCGCTGCTGGCGGCGTGAGCCGTCACGCCAATTGCCGACGTCTGCGCTGCCCCTCATCTGCCTGCCGGCATCTTCTCCCCGTATAGTGACGGGGAGAAGGGCGCTATCATCGCCGGTTTCGCCAATCACCAGCATCGCAAGAAGGGCGCCGAGGTTGCGGCCAGCCCCTTTCTCCCGTCACTATACGGGGAGAAATGTCCGGCAGGACAATGAGGGGCGGCGCAGGCGTCGGCAAATTAACGTCAGCGCGCCTGAACCCCAGCCTAAAACAGCGCCTTCAGCTCCGGCAATTTGTCATTCACCAGCCAGCCATAGTAATTCTCTTCCGGCAGTTTTTCCGGCTCGCCGGCGGCGCGGCGCCTGTCGTTCTCCGCCTTCAGCGCGTCGGCGCGCTGCTCCGGATTGCCGACATTGTAGAGCGTGGCCGTGACCCCCGGATTGCCCGAAATGTCGAAGCCGGCAATGCTTTTATAGGCATCGATCGATTTCCGGATCGTCGCGGCGACGTAGGGCAGCGTCAGGTCGGGATCCATGATGGTCTTGTAGACCGAATTGGGATCGCCGACGTCGAGCTTCGGCAGGCCGGAGACCTTGTGCACGAGATCGCTCATCTGCAAGGCGGTCAGCGGATTGAGCTGGCCGAGGCCGAAGGTCTGGCCGGCATAATAGGGCTGGAAGAAGGTGGCGCCGAAACGATCGTCGGGAAAGCTCGTCCCGCCGACGCTCTTGCCGCGAAACGAACGGTTCCACACCTGCTCGCGGCATTCCCACAGATCATAGCTGTCGGACATCCCGGCGCATTTCTTGAATTCCGGCCGCTGCACGAAATCGGTGATGTCCTCGCCGTCATAGGCGAAGGACAGCTTGCTGGAGAGATAGGAGATCGCCTTGACGTAGTAGGTCTGCAGCCGGTCATAGGCATCCACATTGTAGGTGTGCTCGCCGACGATGGCGCCGACGATGTGCAGGGGATCGATGCCGTAGGTGGCTGCTGCCTTTTTGATCTTGCCGCGCAGACCGGCGTCGTTCTGCAGCAGGGCGTAGACCTTGCGGTACTTCGCCTGGAAGCTGGTGTTGGTCGCCTGCGTGCGCCGGCTGGAGGCACCCGGAATGTCGGGCTGCACGGCATTGCGATTTCCCGGCGGCACCAATGTCGCTGCCTCGGCGGCGAACAGCGTCGCCGCCAGCGTCAAGCCGAGAATGACCAGGATCAGTTTTTTCATGCACCCGCCGCCCAAGCAATTCCAGGAAAAGTGTGAAACGGTTTCCCGGAATTGCGTCAAACCAAGAGATCGAGAATTGCCGCGCAAACTAGGTAAAGCTCTTGGTCGAGTCGAGAGCGCCCCTTCACCCGGCACTACGAAAGGTGGCCAGATGGTACCATCTGGCCACACATGATTTTGCTTGCCGGAAAATGTTGCCCCCGGACCGGTGCCGGAACGTTCCGGCGCCGTCGTTTAAAGGATGAACCGCGACAGGTCGGTATTCCTGGACAGGTCGCCGACATGCTTCTCCACATAGGCGGCATCGATGGTGACTGATGTGCCGTTGCGGTCGGGCGCATCGTAGGAGATTTCGTCCAGCACCCGCTCCATCACCGTCTGCAACCGCCTTGCGCCGATGTTCTCGACGCTGGCGTTGAGGTCGACGGCGATGCCGGCCAGCGAATCGATAGCGTCGTCGGTGAAGGTCAGCTCGACGCCCTCGGTCTTCATCAGAGCGATATACTGCTTGATCAGGCTCGCCTCGGTCTCGGTCAGGATGCGGACGAAATCGTCCTTCTCCAGCGCCCGCAATTCGACGCGGATCGGCAGGCGGCCCTGCAGCTCCGGCAAAAGGTCGGACGGCTTGGAGACGTGGAAGGCGCCGGAAGCGATGAACAGGATATGATCCGTCTTCAACGGCCCGTATTTGGTCGCCACCGTGGTGCCCTCAACCAGCGGCAGCAGGTCGCGCTGCACGCCTTCGCGGGACGGACCGCCCGAAATGTCGGATCTCGCCGCGATCTTGTCGATCTCGTCGAGGAAAACGATGCCGTCATTTTCCGCGGCATCGAGCGCCCGGCGCACGACTTCGTCCTGATCGAGCAGCTTGTCGGACTCGTCATTGACCAGCAGATCGTAGGACTCCTTGACCGTCGTCTTGCGCGTCTTGGTCTTCTTGCCGCCCATCGCCTTCGACAGCATGTCGTTGATGTTGAGCACGCCGATATTGGCGCCCGGCATGCCGGGAATCTCGAAGCCGGGCATGCCGCCGCTGCCGGTGTCGGCAACCTCGACCTCGATCTCCTTGTCGTCGAGCTCGCCGTCGCGCAGCTTCTTGCGGAAACTATCGCGGGTGGCCGGGCTCGCCGTCTTGCCGACCAGCGCTTCCAGCACGCGTTCCTCGGCGTTGACGTGGGCGCGCGCCTTGACGTCTTCGCGCATCTTCTCGCGCACCAGGCCGATGGCGATCTCGACCAGATCGCGGATGATCTGCTCGACATCGCGGCCGACATAGCCGACCTCGGTGAACTTGGTCGCCTCGACCTTGACGAAAGGCGCACCGGCGAGCCGCGCCAGGCGGCGCGAGATTTCGGTCTTGCCGACGCCGGTCGGCCCAATCATCAGGATGTTCTTCGGCATCACCTCTTCGCGCATCTGGCCTTCCAGCTGCTGGCGGCGCCAGCGGTTGCGCAAGGCGATGGCCACGGCGCGCTTGGCGTCCTTCTGGCCGATGATGAAACGGTCGAGTTCCGAAACGATTTCGCGGGGAGAAAATGTGCTCATATCACTAGATTCCACTTTGCCACTGCTTGATGGCCTCGAACGGATGCAGCAGCATGATCACGTTGAGTGTCAGATTGTCCCGGATGAGATAGCCGGTACCGAGTTCGAAGATGATGGCAAGGCTGACGATCACCCATATAGGCAGCCTTCGCGCCATCACAAATCCCAGCATCATGGCCAGTGTGTCGGACACCGAATTGATGATGCTGTCGCCGTAATAGTCGAGCGAGATGGTGCCGGCGCGGTAGCGCTCGATGATGAATGGGCTGTTTTCGAGCAGCTCCCAGCCGCCTTCGATGAAGACGGCGAACGCCAGCCTCAAGCCGATCGGCGAACGCGGGAACAGGAATCTTGCCAGCGCATAGAACAGAAAGCCGTGGATGATGTGCGAGAACGTATACCAGTCCGAAATGTGCTGGGAATTCTCCGAACTCTGCACGACGCCATGCCAGAGCTTGACGTAGCCGCAGGTGCAGATCGGCGCTCGCCCCATGCCGTAGAGCGCCCCGGCCTGGAAGATGACCAGGGCAAGCACCAGCAGAAGCCCCATCCGCCAGCTGTCTTCATAGGCCGAATAGCTGTTCTCCGTGGCCGGTGTCGTCATCGGTTCATTCCCCCTGGTTTCGCGTCGCCGTGTCGATCATCACAAAGCCTTGTCACGCCTTCAGCGGCGGTAGACGGCGGATCACGGCAGCCGGCAAGGTGGGTTTGACCACAATCCGCCGGATACGCTGCCAGCCAGCCCCGAACAGAATAATCAGCGCGCCAACAACGACCAGGATCAAGGCAAAAGGCGGGATACCCGTCGAATCGGAGGCGGAATTCACCAGATAATAGATGCCCAGCGAGCCGAAGTAAGCCAATGTCGGAACCAGAAGCGAACGGCGGTCTATGGCAAGCGCGACATAGAGGAAGCCAAGGATCAGAATCGCCAGCATGAGGGTTGCATTGGTATCCGGCGCGATATGTCCGAATACGACGTTCTGGCCAGTTGCCATGATGAAGAGCGGATGCACCAGCATAGGCGCCGAGACGACATGCAGCCAGAAAGCGCAATCGGACCAGATCTTGCGTCGATCCCTGTCGTAAATGTCAAAAGCTACACCCGTTGCGAACACGATCAGGCCGCAGATCAGCGGCATGTAAAGTGCCGCGCGGAGCAATTCGGGAACATCCTCCATACGCGGTGGCGCAATCGCACCCGCTGTCACGCTGTCATACAGGATTATCGCCGTTTGCAGGAAGGCAAGCAGTGTAAAAGCGATGGCGATAGCCCCGGCAATGATGGGGACGCGAAAACGCCAGAAATAGATCGCCGCCGCGATTATTCCTCCGCCCAGGAACAGATATCCGGCCTGGGACGCCGTCTTGCGCAACGCCAATAGCTGCCAGATAGTCTCCGGCTTGCGTATGCCGAAGCTGGCCTCCACCTGTAGCGCCAGAGCGGCCAGAATGGCGGCCATGAAAATCAGGGCAAGCACGGACGACGATAATTTCATCCGGTGCTGACGCGTGACGATTTCGGCGAGCCCCCAGGCGAAAACCGCGAGGATGCCTGCGATCCAGAATGTCTGGCCTGGAAGCAAGGTGGTCAGGACAAAGAAGAAGCCGGCGCTGAGCAGAACGGTTCCCACGGTGACGAACAGATCGTTGCCGCCGCCTACCAGCCGCAGGTTTTCCTCGTCACCCTCGTCATCGGCGCGCCTGGCCTCGGGGGCGAGAGCGACCGCACGTTCCATGGCCTCCAACTGATCGCGCAGGGTCTGCGAGATCAAACCTTTCGCGACTGCCTTGTCGAGGGTTTCGGCGCTGATCAATTGGGCTCCTGCGTCGCGTCGCGCGCCATCATCAAGGCCGGCCCGTACTCCGATGTTCTGGTGTCAAAGGCAACAAAGCCAGCCTTTTCATAGGCACGGATCGCCCTGACATTGGCGGGATCCGGATCGATGATGACGCGCGGAACACCTTCCTCGAAAAGCTGTTCGACGAACTGGCGCACGATTGCCGAGCCATGGCCGCGCCCGAGCAGCTCCGGCACGCCGATCGACACGTCGATGCCGAGCGTGCCGAACGGCTGGTCGGCATAGGGATGGTCGTCTTCCAGATGCGGGTCGTAGCTCTGCAGATAGGCGATCGGCTTGCCGTCGAGCTCGACGATCAGCGGCTCGACCGAAATCGAGTCGATGTGCTCGCGAATGCCGGCGATTTCCGTCTCCGGATCGTCCCACCACTCTGCAACATGCGGCTCGGCGAGCCAGCCGGCGATCATCGGCAGGTCTTTTTCCGTCACCGGCCGAAAATCGTAGCTATCTTCTTGTTCGGCCATGATCTCTGGACGAACGGAACCGTTCGTCCGAGAAAACCGGTTTCCACTTTTCGGGGTCATGGCCGGCTTTTCAGCCGACATCGAGCGTTTCGACGACGAAATTGTTGTTGGTGTAGACGCAGATGTCGGATGCGATCTGCATCGCCTTGCGGGCGATCTCCTCGGCATCCTTGTCGCTGTCCATCAGCGCGCGGGCCGCGGCCAGCGCGTAGTTGCCGCCCGAACCGATGGCCATGACGCCGAATTCGGGTTCGAGCACGTCGCCGGTGCCGGTCAGCGCCAGCGATACCGACTTGTCGGCCACCAGCATCATCGCCTCGAGCCGGCGCAGATAGCGGTCGGTGCGCCAGTCCTTGGCTAGTTCGACGCAGGCGCGCGTCAGCTGGTCTGGATATTGTTCGAGCTTGGCTTCGAGCCGCTCCAGCAGCGTGAAGGCGTCGGCGGTGGCGCCGGCGAACCCGGCGATCACATTGCCGCCCTTGCCGATGCGGCGCACCTTCTTGGCGTTGCCCTTCATGATGGTCTGGCCAAGGCTGACCTGGCCGTCGCCGGCGATCACCACCTTGTTGCCCTTGCGCACCGTCACGATGGTCGTGGCGTGCATGGTCAGATTATCGGACATTTCCTGGCTCCGAGCAGCGCCATCCCGATAAGGCGATCGGCGCGGTACGAGTGACTTGATCGGCCATATGTATGCATGGGACCGATGATTGCAAACCGCTGGATAGCGGCCGGGTTCGCAACTGGCAATCGCCGGATCATGCTGCTAGAAGGCTTTCGTTTTCAAGCCTGCGAGGGCTTGAACCTCTGAGCCGGTCACGATGTGAACCTCTGGGACAAGGATAGAGTGATGCCGCCCCGCGCCGCCGAAGTCAGCCGCAAGACCAAGGAAACCGAGATTGCCGTCTCGGTCCATGTCGACGGCACCGGAAAATCGGACATTTCGACGGGCGTCGGCTTCTTTGACCATATGCTGGACCAGCTGTCGCGCCATTCCCTGATCGACATGACGGTCAGGGCCAAGGGCGACCTGCATATCGACGATCATCACACGGTCGAGGACACCGGCATCGCGCTTGGCCAGGCACTGGCCAAGGCACTGGGCGAGCGGCGCGGCATCATGCGCTATGCCTCGATCGACCTTGCCATGGACGAGACGCTGACGCGCGCCGCGATCGACGTGTCCGGCCGTCCGTTCCTGGTCTGGAACGTTTCCTTCTCGTCGCCGAAGATCGGCACCTTCGACACCGAGCTGGTGCGCGAATTCTTCCAGGCTTTGGCGCAGAATGCCGGCATCACGCTGCATGTCACCAATCATTATGGCGCCAACAACCATCACATCGCCGAGACCTGCTTCAAGGCGGTGGCGCGCGCGCTGCGCGCGGCTCTCGAGCGCGATCCGCGCCAGCCGGATGCGGTTCCCTCCACCAAGGGATCGTTGAAGGGATAAGGCAATGGCCACCTATGTCGTGATGGAACCGCCAGGCCGCAGCGAGAAGGCCGATGCCACGGCCTTTGTCCGCGATGGCTTCACCTGGCTGGGCCTCCTGGTGCCGCCGCTATGGTTCGCCTGGCATCGGCTGTGGATCGAGGCAGCGCTTGCCTTCGTCGTCATGGGCCTGCTTTCGATGCTGGGCCAGAAGCTCGGCCTTGGTCTGGCCGGCTCGCTGCTGTCGCTGTTGGTTTCGCTCTATGTCGGACTGGAAGGGCAAGGCCTGCGCATCGCGGCACTTCGCCGGCGCGGTTGGCACGAATGGGGCGCGGTCGAAGCCGGTTGGCTCGACGATGCCGACACACGCTATGCGCTGGAAGCGGAAGCGCTTGCCGATGAGGTTGTGCCGGCGCCGCGCATGGTCCCCGATGCTGCCCTCGCGCGGCCAGCGCAGCCGGGCATGGCGCTGGGGCTGACCCACATTCCGGGAAGAAGCTGACATGCGGGTTGCGATCATCGACTACGGCTCGGGCAATTTGCGCTCGGCCACCAAGGCTTTCGAGCGCGCCGCGCGCGAAGCCGGCATATCGGCTGATATCGACCTGACCGCAGATGCCGAGCGGGTGCGCACGGCCGATCGCATCGTCCTGCCCGGCGTCGGCGCCTATGCCGACTGCGCCTCCGGCCTGCAGGCCGTCGACGGCATGTGGGAAGCCGTCGAGGAGGTTGCGATCGTCAAGGGCCGGCCGTTCCTCGGTATCTGCGTCGGCATGCAGCTGATGTCGCAGCGCGGCCTCGAAAAGACGATTACCAAGGGCTTCGGCTGGATATCGGGCGACGTGAAGGAGATCATGCCTTCCGATCCGGCGCTGAAGATCCCGCAGATCGGCTGGAACACGATCGAGCTCAAGCGCCAGCATCCGCTGTTTGCCGGCATACCGACTGGCGCAAGCGGGCTGCATGCCTATTTCGTGCATTCCTATCATCTCGATGCGGGCAAGGCGGACGAGGTTCTGGCGGTTGCCGACTATGGCGGCCCGGTGACGGCGGCCGTCGCCCGCGACAATCTTGTCGGCACGCAGTTCCACCCGGAAAAGAGCCAGGCGCTCGGCCTCGCGCTGATCACCAATTTCCTGCGCTGGAGGCCCTAGAGCATGATCCCGAAAAGTGGACCCCGGCTTTCTCGGACAAACGGTTCCCGTTTGTCCGGAGATCATGCTCGAGCAGAGGGATAGACCATGAGCAAGAAGGGCTACTGGATGGCGATGGTCGAGGTGACCGATCCGGAAAATTATCCGCTATACATTGCCGCCAACAAAGCGGCTTTCGACAAATATGGCGCAAAGTTCCTGACCCGCGGCGGTCAGTCGTCGAGCCCGGAAGGGCCGTCGGGCAATCGCCATGTCATCATCGAGTTCGAGAGCTATGCGGTCGCACTCGCCTGCTTCCATTCGCCTGAATACCAGGTGGCGCTGAAATTCCGACGCCTCTATTCGACGTCCCATTTCGCCATTGTGGAAGGCGCCTGAACGGATGATCCTTTTCCCGGCGATAGATCTCAAGGACGGCCAGTGCGTGCGCCTCAGGCATGGCGACATGGCCACCGCGACCATCTACAACGATGATCCTGCCGCGCAGGCGCGGGCCTTCGAGCAACAGGGCTTCGAATGGCTGCATGTCGTCGACCTCAACGGCGCCTTCCAGGGCCAGAGCGTCAACAGCGCGGCGGTCGGCGCCATCCTCAAGGCGACGAAGAACCCGGTGCAGCTCGGCGGCGGCATCCGCACGCTGGCGCAGATCGAGGACTGGCTCGATCGCGGCCTGGCCCGGGTCATCCTCGGCACGGTGGCGGTGCGTGACCCGGACCTTGTCAAACAGGCCTGCAAGGCGTTTCCGGGCAAGGTCGCCGTCGGCATCGACGCCAAGGGCGGCAAGGTCGCCGTCGAGGGCTGGGCCGAGGCGTCGAGCCTCGGCGTCATCGAACTGGCCAGGAAATTCGAGGGCGCCGGCGTCGCTGCCATCATCTACACCGACATCGACCGCGACGGCGTTTTGACCGGCATCAACTGGGACGCCACCATCGACCTCGCCGATGCCGTGTCGATCCCGGTCATCGCGTCGGGCGGCCTCGCCTCGATCGCCGACATCGTGCGCATGACCATGCCCGATGCGCAAAAGCTCGAAGGCGCGATCTCCGGCCGCGCGCTCTATGATGGCCGCATCGATCCGGCCGAGGCCCTGGCGATCCTGCAGGGCAGGGCGGAGACGCGGACGTGAAAATCTCCATTATCCTGGCGTCCTATGACAGCGGCCATTACCATGGCGGCATGGGCCAGGGTCCGGACGCGCTGGTCTCTGGCGGGCTCGTCGACGCCCTGACGATGGCCGGCCACGATGTGATGGTCGAGGATATCGGCAAGGTTGGAGATACCCAGGAGCGCGAAATCGCCACCGGCTTTGCCGTCTGCAACGCGGTTGCGAGCGAGGTTCGTCTTGCCCGTGACGCCGGTCGGTTTCCCATCGTCCTTGCCGGAAACTGCCTGACCAGCGCCGGCGCGGTCGCCGGCGAAGACGCCGATGCGATCATCTGGGCCGACCAGCATGGCGATCTCAACACGCCCGAGACATCCACATATGGCTTTCTCGACGGCATGGCGCTGGCGACCGTGCTCGGCCTGTGCTGGCGACCGATGGCGTCCGCCATTCCCGGCTTCAAGCCGGTCGATCCGTCACGCTGCGTGCTCGTCAACGCGCGCGATCTCGATCCGGACGAGAAGCGGCTGCTGGAGACATTGCCGATCGTGCGGACGGAATGCTCCGGGGTGGCCCAGGCGGCCGAAAGACTGAAGATCGCCGGCGCCAGACGCGTGCACATGCATCTCGACATGGACGTGCACGATCCCCGGGAGCTGCAGGCCAACCGCTATATCACTTCGGGCGGGCCGAGCCCGGAACAGCTGCGCGATGCCACTTGCGCCATGGCGCTTGCGGTGCCGATCGTCGGCATCACCGTCTCCGCCTATGACCCGGCCTTCGACGCCCAGGCCGATGTTCCGCCGCTGGTCGGCCAGTTGCTGAACGATCTCATCGCCACGATAGAGGGTCGCTGATGCTGAAAGCCCGTGTCATCCCCTGTCTCGACGTCAAGAACGGCCGTGTCGTCAAGGGCGTCAACTTCGTCGATCTCGTCGACGCCGGCGATCCGGTCGAGGCGGCCAAGGCCTATGACGCGGCCGGCGCCGACGAACTCTGCTTCCTCGACATCACCGCTTCGTCGGACAATCGCGAGACCATCTTCGACGTCATCGCACGCACCGCCGAACAATGCTTTATGCCGCTGACCGTTGGCGGCGGCGTGCGCCAGGTCGCCGATATCAGGAAGCTGCTTTTGGCCGGCGCCGACAAGGTGTCGATCAACACGGCCGCGGTGAAGAACCCGGATTTCGTTGCGGAGGCCGCCGACAAGTTCGGCAACCAGTGCATCGTCGTCGCCATCGACGCCAAGAAAGTGTCGGGCACCAATGAGGCCGACCGCTGGGAGATATTCACCCATGGCGGCCGCGAAAAGACCGGCATCGATGCGGTCGAGTTCGCCCGGAAAATGGTCGATCGCGGCGCCGGCGAGATCCTGCTGACCTCGATGGATCGGGACGGCACCAAGGCCGGCTACGACATCGCGCTGACCCGCGCGATATCAGACGCCGTGCGTGCGCCGGTGATCGCCTCCGGCGGCGTCGGCACGCTCGACCACATGGTCGAAGGCATTC
>NZ_RZOL01000122.1:0-15333 GCF_004022985.1 Mesorhizobium sp. M7A.F.Ca.ET.027.02.1.1
CCCCTAATATTTTTGCATCCCGTAGATTGGACCCAGCAACACCATGACAACCCTAAAGCCCACTCCGGGCCACCCCAAGACCTACCAGCGTATCCCGAACGATCACTTCAAGCCCTACCGCCGAGGATTGGTGAGTGAGGCTGTCGTCCTCGTCCCCATCAACGACCCCAAGCGGGGTCGCATGCTCTTTGCCAAGGTTGAGGAGCGGGCCTTCGACAATCTCCCCGGCTACGTCCGCAACATGGCTTGGGCCGTCGTTATGGAAGGCAAGCGGGCGAACGACATGCACTTCTCCGTCCGCGTAGGACACTCCCGCGACATGGTTGTGGTGTCCCGCCTGATCATGGGTGCCCAGCCCGGAGAGCGTGTCCTAAACCTCTGCGGCGACCCCCTCGACCTTCGGTCCACCAATCTCCGTCTTAAAAAGATCGCGACCCCGAACAGCGTCCTAGCGGCACAACAGCGACAGCGCCACCACCACCCGGAGACCGTGACGCGATGAGCCTCCTAGACACGTGTGAGTGGTCGGACGACTACCGTGATGTCGTCGCTACCATTGGCCCCCGTTACCGCGTCATCACAGACCGGAAGGGCTGGGGCTGGAACCTTCAGCAGCGCCGAGCAAGGGGAGCTGGACATGGGCGATGGTTCTCTGTCGCCTCCCTCATCACCTGCCGGCACAACATGTCTCGGCTCGTCATCCCGCTCATGCACTCGGGCTACGTCAAAGACCAAGGGATCACGCAAGAGGTGGTTGACGCCGCGCTGGCGCATCTTCCCGAGCGGTTCTCGCCCGAGCCCACCTGACGGTCCATACGCGGCCACAGGTGGCGGCCCCAGTTTCGTACAAGACGGCCCACAGCCGCGCCTAACCCCCGCTAGTTTTTCACTACGCAGTGAAAAAGTTCAGCCCCCTCCACCCCACCATCCATTCACTCAAAAAGGAGCAAAGGTATCTCCACGCATACTCACGGCGGAAACGCCGCGACCCTTACCGTTGAATTGTTCGGCTCATACGGCGCTCGGCACAACGGCTACGTCCAAGACTTCAACACCCGCAAATCCCCCAAGGACCCGTTAGGCCCACTTGCCCGCCTTCTCATCCGCGAAGGGTTCGACCCGTCCTCCCGAATGCACGTCGTCCGCAATGGCATGTCGATCTTCAAACGAGACCGCAAGTTGTCCACATGGGCCGGCGAGGACTGGGCCGACACGCAGACGAGCGTCGCAATACGCAGGACATACGTCCCGTTCATGTCGCGTGAGGCCGTTTCAGAGGCTTCGAGCACCTCGGACGAGGAAAGCATCATCCTCGACTGAACGCCTCTCCACGAACCGTTTTTCCATCAACCACAATCAGCAGAAAAGTGAGACACACCCCTATGGCAAACTATGCCGACTTCACCGTTAGCTCGGACACGGCCGCCGAGACCATCGCGACCGCAGCACAGGCCCGCAGCACTCCCTCCGCCGCCCCTTCCGTCCAGACCAACCGCAAGGTCCAGGTGGACACCCATGGCGACGGCCGGACGGTCACGAAAGACCTCAGCCCCCGCAGCGTGGACACCCAGCGACAACTCCGCCCCGGCAACGTCCTTATCGGTGGTGTCGAGACCTCTATCGAGGCTGCACGAGCCGCAGGGCTCCTCCCTCCGGGTTTTGATGGGCCTGCCGGGAACAACACGAACGCCAACCCGGCAGGCAACCATCAGGGCGACGAACAGCAGTCGAAGGGCGAGACGCTCGAAGCGACTGGAGGTGACGCAACGGACCTCGCCGCAATGGTGATGGACACGCTTGCGGACGCCTTGGGTAATGACGCTGTAGAGACGGGCATCTGGCAGGCCGCCGAGACCGGCGACTATGAGGGCAGCACCCCGCAAGGTGTGACCGAGGACGCCCGCGCGGCGATCATCGAAGGCTTCACCGCCCAGGCTAACGCCGTGCTGCGCAGTCTGCCCGCAGGGGTCGCTTCGGTCGACATGCTCACCGAGACCCTGAACGACGCAGAGCTTCGGGAAGCCCGCATGGCAACCATTCACAACGATCGGGAGAAGCTTGCCCACCTTGGCAGGACCGCTCTCGGCCGAATGGAAACCATGCCCTACCAGAACCCGCAGGGCTTCGAGGCTCTCATCGCCGACATGCCCGCAGCCGAGCGCAAGGCCCTGTCCTTCAATGAGGAGCGCCGGGAGTGGATGGTCAAGCTTCCGGGCAAGCAAGCCATGTCCTTCGGCTCGGCAGTCCGCGCCGGCATCGTCCGGGTCGGCTAGTGCCGTACCGCGACCCTCAAGCCCGGAAGGCCGCCCGTCGTCGCCACTACCTCGCCAACCGTGATCGGCTGTTGGCGGGGCAGCAGGCCCGCAGAGATGCCGATAGGGAAGCCTGTCGAGAGGCCAATAGGCGACATACGGCGGCCTATAGGGCGAGGCGCAAGGCTGCGAAGGTGAGCCCATGAGGTGGCGAACGCTACAGGAGTGGCAGGCTTACGTCCTCCGGTGCCGCGTGGCGCACCTCTACCGCATCGCTGGCGATGGAAACGGAGGCTGGGTCGTGACCCGACCGGGCTCTAGCGAGCGCCTCCACTTCCCCGCCCACGACCATTTTACCCACGGTTCAAACGTGGAGGTAAACGCCGCCGAAGCTATGCAAGCTGCGCCCTCAAGGGATGCACAGGGGTCTTCATTGATCAAAGAGCCGGCGACGAGCCACGCAGACCAGTGGGATGCCGCCGTGCGCGGTAGCCATCCCGACTTCAACTAAACCAAGACCAGAACAACAACCGACAGGGGCTCCGGCGCAGCAATGCACCGGGGCCTTTTTTCGTCATCACACCACAATGGAGACACCATGAGTTCCAGCCTCGCCGAGGCCATCAAGAATGAAAGTCAGCGGATCGGCGCTGACCCGCAGGACTTCGCCACCGTCATGTCATACGAAACGGGCGGCACCTTCGACCTCTGGAAGAAAGGCCCCGTGACCAAATGGGGCCAGCATATCGGCCTCATTCAGATGGGCGAGCCCCAGCGCCAGAAGTACGGCTACTACAAGGGCATGTCTGCCGAGGATGCCGTCCGCTCCTCCGCAAACTACCTCGTGGACAACGGCTTCAAGCCGGGTATGCGCCTGCTCGACATGTACTCAATCGTCAATGCCGGTGGACCGGGGCGCTATGATGCGTCGGACGAGGCCGCAGGGGGCGCTCCAGGCACCGTCCGCGACAAGGTAGAGCAACAGATGGATGCCCACAGGGCCAAGGCCGTGGCTCTGCTCGGGGGCGACTATGCACCGGCCGTCGCCAATCCCTACGCGGAGAACGACGCTCCGCAGAACAACACCGGCATTTACGACAACAGCCGCACCCCTCCGGCCCCTACGCTGGTCGAAGTCACGCAGCAGAAGGCAGACGAAGCCGCCGCTGGTCCCAAGCCCTACGGCTCGTTCATTGAACAGGTGAGCGACGACATGGCGACCGACAGCTACACGGCCCGGATATACCGATGGGCCACGCAAGGCGCGTACGATCCCCAAGACAAGGGCTGGACCGAGGACGAGTGGAAGCACATCACCGATACGCTCCCCGAGCGGTATCATGACTACGTGCTGACAGGCTCCTCGAAGTACAACCGGGACCTCCGGCTGAAGTACGCGACCGAGATGGCCGAGGTCGATGCCCGCAGGACCACCGTAGGCACCGCAAGCTCCCTTACGTCCGGCTTGATCGCTGGCGTTCTGGACCCTGTGTTGCTCCCTACGCTCGTCGGCGGCCCGCTGGTCTCCGTGGGCAAGACAAGCCTCGGCTTCGCCGGCAAGGTGTTGCTGGGTGCTGCTGTCGGCGGCACGACCAACGCCGCTCTGGAACTCGGGGCCAAGTACGGTCTGGACGACCCCCGCGCCGATGCCGTGACCGCGTTTGGTGTCGGGGCTCTGTTGGGCGGTCTCACGGGGCCGCTGGCTCACAACGTCGCCACGACCGTTGAACGCGACATGCTGACCAAGACCGGCCTTGACGCCATCGAGGCCGCCAAGCAACGCAAGCTGTCGCAGGCGGGCTCCCATGAGACGCCGATGCTTGCCGACCACACAGGCTCCGCCGGTGCGGCTCGCAACACGGAACTTATCAAGCCCTTCGACCCGAACGATTGGGGCATTGATGACGCAGCGGTGGACAGGGGCTTCGGCGGTAAGGCTCGCTTCGACGTGGCGGGACAGCTCACCACCAGTGAGAACCCACGCGCCCGTCTCGCCGGCTTCGCTTTCTTCGAGGAGAGCGCCGGCACCAAGAACCACTCCGTCCTCGACGCTCCGGCCTCGGTCCGCGCCGTGGCGCTGGAGCGGAAGCTGATGGGCAACCGCAACGCAGTCTATCAGGTCGCCTTGCGCGAGTACGTGACCGAGGGCTCCTCAATGCTGAACCCGGTTGCCCGTGCTCGGAAGGCCGACGAGTTCAACCACCTCGTCAACGCCTACATGACCGATCCGCACCCGTCGCCCGACGTGAGCCCCGCTGTCGTGAAAGCGGCCGGCGCTCGCAAGGCGTTCTATGACGGTTGGGCGGACGAACTGGAGCAAGCCTTCCCCGGCCTTCAGGTGAAACAAAAGGGCTTCTACTCGCCGAAGGTCGCAGACCACAATCGGATCTCGGAAATCGACCGACTGGTTGACGAGGAGACCATGCATAAGTTCATCGCGGAGAGCATCCGCCGAGCGCATGGGGAGATTGAGGACGGCCTACTCAAGCGCATGTCGAAGGGCTATTGGGCCAATATCCGGAAGGCCGGCTACGGCATTGAGGACAACATCGCCGGGGCTCTCGGCTTGGGCGATAAGCAGGGCTTCAAGGATGCCTTCAAGCGGTCCCTGAACGAGGCCGAGGGGCTGTCGGACGATGAACTGGAGAAGGTCTACAACCTGTTCTCCGGTGTCGTGGACGAGGCGAGGAAGACCCCGGACAACTCGAAGGGTGTCGGCTACCTCAAGCGCCGGACCGTCATGGACTACGCCTACGCGGCAAACGTCCGCACCCGCGACGGCGGAACGATGCCCCTGAAGATGGACGACGTGTTTATCCAAGACGCCGAGTTCCTCGACCACCGTTACGCTCGCACCATGTCCGGCCGCGTTGCCTTCGCCAATACGAAGATACGCGAGCCCAAGACGGACGAGTTGATCTTCGACGGCATCCGCTCGGAGGCCGATCTGGAGAAGGTCAAGAACTGGGTCCGTGAGGGCTTCCGCCAGATGGGCAAGCCTATCGCGCAAGTGCAAGGCCAGATGGAAGCTGCCATCGAAAACCTCGACTTCGGATGGAAGCGTATCAACGGCATTCCTGTTTACGGACAGGAGAAGGCTTACGCCCAGTGGGTTCGCCGCTTCAAGACGCTCCAGTTCATTCGCCTGATGTCCAACATGGGCCTCAATCAGGTACAGGAAAGTTGGAAGGTGGCGGCCATGACAGGCTTCCGCGCGTCAATGCAGCAGCTCCCCGCAATCCGTCGCATGGTGGACGAAAGCGGCCGTTCGGTCCCCAAGCGTGACGCTCTCCTCGCCGAACTGGAGCATATGACCGGCATCGGCATGGACGGCTTGGTCGGGAAGTTCGACTTCCGCTTTGCAGACGACCGGATAGGTGCTGGAGCGTCCTCGCAGCTCGCCAACGGGCTGGACGTGGCGCTCGACTGGGGCCAGCGAATGACCGCTGAAGTGTCCCTCATGCGTGGCATCCACGACTATCAGCAGAAGTGGGCCGCCAAGGCCGTGTCACAGCACCTCTTGGATATGGCTCGTGAGACGGCTGTGGAGGGTGGAGGCTTCGACCTTTCCCGGCTTGCCGGCAAGGGTCGCGAACGACTGGCAACCGCTGGCATCGGCGATAAGCAGGCCGAGTTGATCTTCGGCAACCTCTTGGCCCACGCCGAGCGGGACGGAGCCAAGCTCGTGTCCCTCGGGTCGAACAAGTGGGACCCGAAGGCCGTGACGGAGTTCTCCTACCTCATCAACCGCTACACCGACCGTCTCGTCCAGGCGAACGACGTAGGCGGCCTTGCCCGGTGGATGAGCCACCCAGTCGCACAGCTCTTTACCCAGTTCCGCAGCTTCGTGCTTGGGGCTTGGGCGAAGTCCACCCTCTACAGCATCAACCATATGGACCCCCGGATGGCGGTGCTGTTGATCGGAGAGCTGGCCTTCGGAGCTGCCACGTTCGCAGTACGGCAGGCCCCGCAGCTTGCCACGGACGAGGGTTACGACAGGTACTTCGAGGAGACCTTGGACCCGGTGAACCTCGCCAAGAACGCCTTCGCTCGTTCGGCCACGGCTTCGGTACTCCCGATGCTGATGGATAGTGCCTTGCTTATGACCCCGATTGGCCCGCAGTTCGGGTCCGCTCGGGCGAGTGGTGCGCCACAGGATGCCCTGTTCGGTGCTCCGGTCCTCGACCAAGTGAGCAAGGCGCAGACGTTCGTAAGAGGGGCCACAAAGGCCGCCTTGAACGGCGAGGACATGACGCAGGCACAGGCGCGGGCAGGCTGGAATGCCTTCGTCCCGTTTGGCAACTTCCTGCCGTTCGCGGCGCTGTTCGGTCGCATGATTGAAGGCTTGCCGGAGAAGGCGCAGCGGTAAGACACCTTCGGGAGCCCCGGTCGTTTGATCGGGGTTCCCTGACTGTTGCATTGCGTAATGCGAAAGTTCCTATGCCCGGTGCGGCCTGTAGAGAGCCGTTCAGGTCCGGACGATACATTCTACCAACCGGACCCGCGAAGCCACTGAAACGCCCCAACGGGACATAGAAGAGGGCCTATTGGCGATTACCAGTCAGCCCCAGAGCCGCCTTGAGCGCCCGCTGGGCTACCTCCAGCATCGCTTCTTGCCCGCGACCATAGTTCTCCCCCTCGCTCCCCGAGGAGTGACCAAGCACGATGTCTTGCTCCGCCTTGGAGACGCCCGCCAGCCGAAGCCTGTCTTTCATAAGGTGGCGAAGGGAATGCGTGGTTACCTTGGGATCGGTGACGACAGCCCGAACGTGCTTACCAAGGGCAGCAGAAGCCGAGGATGCACCATTGGGTCGCCCGTAGGCAGGGAACAGCATCGCCGCATTGCCTGCCGCCTTCACGGCTGCTTTGGCAGCGTCCAGCGCAGCGCCGATTAACGGCACATCGCGCCGGGAAACGGCGTTCTTAATGCGCCTGTCGTCGTGCCACTCAACCGTTATGTGGGGGATGGCATGGTCTAGGTGAACGTCCGACACCCGCAAACCCGCGACCTCTGCCAGACGGCACCCTGTGCCCTCCAGCATCTGCCAAATCCGCTGGAGCGCGGGATTGGCGAGGAACAGGATGCGGGCCGTCGTGTCCTTCAATTCATCGGCCTCGAAGGGGCGGCGCTTGTCCCTGTCGGGTTCCGCCTTGTCTTTCGGGGCAGCCTCAAGGTTCATGAAGGGGTTAGCCAAGCCGGCTAGGTCATATTCCCGAATTGCGTGGTTCACGACCGCGCGGACAACATTCAGGTATCGGTCCACGGACGACGCCTTGCGCCCGTCGCGCATATGGTCGCGAACCTCTTTGGCATCTTCGCGCTTGAGGCTCGCCAAGGTTCGGTCGCTCTGGAGGGCCTCGCTTACCAGCTTGAAGACGCGATCAAGCTCCAGCGTCTTCTTCGGGTCCTCCTTCACCTTCTCCTTTAGATAGAGCTTTCTGGCATCCTCGATAGTGGGGGCAGGGCGGGACAGCTTCCCGCCGCCGGCCAGGATAGCCACGGCGCGGCCCTCTACTGGGTCTTCCTCGCGTTCGGACCTCGATAGGTAGCTTTCCCGGATCACATCGGCGGCATCTGGGTGGCTACCGGGCAGCGTACGGCCCCCGATGTGGACAAATGTGGCCGCTAGTTCTTGCGCCCGGCGCTCTGCCAGCCTGTGAACTTCCAAGGCCGTTTCCGCAGGCAGGCCCGCATCGCTACGCCGCCGCGTCTCGGCCACCAGCCGCTCAAACTCACCGTTGACCTTTGGGTAGTTGCGCAGGGCCTCTCGCTCTGTAGACCCAAGAAGGCGCTTGAACTCGCCCTGCCCAAGGAGCGGCGCTACGTCTCGGGGAAGCCTTCTACGGTAGTGCCAAGTGCCGGCTTTAGTCTGGAGTACGTTCTTCAATACAAGCCCCATTGTGGACCTCCGGTGTACCGGAATGTGGACCGCTGGGAAAGGCTTGGCCTTGAAAACGTTGAGAAATATGGACTTTCGTGTGGAAAGTGGCTCCCCGGGCCGGATTCGAACCAGCGACCAACCGGTTAACAGCCGGTTGCTCTACCACTGAGCTACCGGGGAACGGATGCTCTTATGTGAGTGGCGCAGCCTATAGCTGCCCTTTTCGGCTTTGCAAAGAAGCTTTTCACATTTTTCCGAGGCTTTTTCGCGCAGGCCTTTCTCGCAATCGTCGACGGTTGCCCTCATATTAGCGGGATATGGAACCGAAACCGCGGCGGCGGCTTTGGTTCCAGCATGCTTGCGAAAAATCAAACGGGTCAATTTTTCGAGACGATGACAGCACAAGACAACCAGATGCCGGCGCGGAAAATCTCCGTTTTCGGGCGCGAGTTCAAAATGCCGCGCTCGCGCGGGCTCAGAATCACGATCGGCGTCCTGCTGACCATCGGCGGTATCCTCGGTTTCCTGCCGATCCTCGGCTTCTGGATGGTTCCGCTCGGGCTGCTGGTGCTGTCCTATGAATTCGCCATGGTTCGCCGTCACCGGCGTCGCTTTGTCGTCTGGTGGGAACGGCGTCGCCGGCCCGATTGACCGCCGATAGCGCAAGGTGGGTGTTCAGCTGGCGGCGTGCTCTTCCAGTGCCTCACGGATCTGCTTGAGAATCGCCGCAGCCGAGGCAAGCCTTGCCCTGTCGTGCGGCGACAGGCTGTCCGCACCTTCGATCGACAGGCGGTCGATGGCGCAGTGCAGAAGCTCTCCGCATTGTGGCAGGGACAGGCCGGACGAGGCACTCGTATTTGCGGCCATTGTCCGGCGCATGGCTCTTCCTCCTGCCCTGTCCAACGCACGGGCCGCCGATGAGTTTCTTCTCCGGGGCGGCTATGCTTAACTGTCCGCTAATGGAGCGGTCAGGCCCGGTCCGACGATTTGCCGGATGCCGTCCGGACTGACGCGAGGAAACCGTTCGGAATGCACGGTGGCCGCTTGACGGCATTTTCGCCGCAACCTATTGGAACCGGGTGGAACGCCGGGAGCAATGAGGCCTCGTGGCGGAGTGGTTACGCAGAGGACTGCAAATCCTTGCACCCCGGTTCGATTCCGGGCGAGGCCTCCAATGCCCGGGCCCCCGCGCGGCAGCGCAGGGGCCTGAAGTTCCTGACACAATGGACCGCGGTTCTGGCGCGGCAAGCGGATTGGTTGGGACATGAGCGCTGATTTCTCCGAACTACGCGTCAAGATGGTCGACGGCCAGGTCCGCACCACCGATGTGACCAGCGCGCCGCTGCTTGATGCAATGCTTGTCATCCCAAGAGAGATGTTTGTCGGCGCCGCCCAGCGCGATCTCGCCTATATCGACGAGGACATCCGCATTGCCGCCGGCGCGGACGGCGCACGCTACCTGATGGAAGCATCCCCGTTGGCCAAGCTTATCCAACTGGCCGAGATCAATCCGACCGATTCGGCGCTCGATGTCGGTTGCGGAACCGGCTACGCCTCGGCCATCCTGTCGCGGCTGGCCAGGTCCGTGGTGGCGCTTGAGAGTGATTCGGCGCTGGCGGAAACCGCCAGATCGACGCTTTCGTCGCTGGGCTGCGGCAATGTGACCGTCGTCCAGGGTGCGCTGCCGCAAGGGCATGCCGCCCAGGCGCCTTATGACGTCATCCTTGTCGGCGGCAGCGTCGCGGAAGTCCCTGTGACGCTGCTGGACCAGCTCGCCGAGGGCGGCCGCCTTGTCGCCGTCGAAGGGCAGGGCAATTCCGGCGTGGCTCGTCTCTTTTTCAAGGCCGGGGGGGTTGTAACCGGAAGGCGGGCATTTAATGCGGCAATTAAGCCACTACCGGGGTTTGAACGCATTCGTGCTTTCGAATTCTGAATGATTTGGCCTTGCAGCAGAGGCTTTGTCATGGTCGCTTGCATTTGAACGATCGCTGCTGATGCCAAACTGGGGGCACTTTGGGGTGAGCAGCAGGGAACATCGAACACGCGGCGCCGGCTGATCTATGAGAGAAGCAGGCGCGGCGCGGTTCCCATGGAAAACGAATGAGGGTTTAACCGTGCCGTCTTTACGCAAGTCACTTTTCACCGCCGTCCTCGTTTCGGCGACCATGCTGTCCCCACTGGCCGCTTCAGCCGAAACCATCTCCGGCGCGCTTGCAAAGGCCTACCAGTACAATTCTTCGCTGAATGCATCCCGCGCCGGCGTTCGCGTCACCGACGAGGGCGTCGCCATCGCCAAGTCGGGCTACCGTCCGGTTGTCACCGGCTCGGCGAATATCGATTATTCGAGCAGCCATCTCAACGGCACCAATTCAAGCGTGCGGCTGACCACCGGCAATTTTGGCGTCCAGATCGACCAGACGTTGTTCGACGGCTTTCAGACCAGGAACAATGTCGCTGCCGCCGAAGCGCAGGTTCGGGCTTCGGTCGAAAGCCTGCGCAACACCGAAGAGGGTATCCTGTTCAGCGCGGCCCAGGCCTATATGAACGTGATTCGCGACCGGCAGGTCGCCGTGCTGACCGAGCAGAACCTGCAGTTCCTGACCGAAACGGCGCGCGCGGCGCGTTCGCGTTTCGAGGTTGGTGAAGGCACGCGCACCGATGTCGCGCAGGCCGACGCTTCACGCGCCGCCGCGGTGGCATCGCTGAGTGCTGCCCGGGCGCAGGCGCTGGCAAGTGCGGCGCTCTATCGCCAGATCGTCGGCGACGAGCCGGGCAAGCTCAAGGGCGCTTCGCCGGTGGCAAAGCTGTTGCCGTCGAGCCTCGCCGCCGCCGTCGGGGTGGCCTCGAACGAGCATCCGGCCATCCTTGCCACGCAGCATCTGGTCGACGCCGCCGCGTTTTCGGTGAAGTCGGCCGAAGGCGCGCTGTTGCCGCAGCTCTCGGCTTCCGCCGGCGTTTCGAGCGCCTATCGCAATACCTCGCCTTTGCCAGGCGTCGGTTCGCAGGATGGCACGACCAATTCGGCCAGTGTCGGGGCAACGCTGACGATCCCGATCTATTCGGGTGGCCGCACCTCGGCGATCGTGCGCCAGAACAAGGAATCACTCAGCCAGGCCCGCATCCAGGTCGACGTCAGCCGCGACCAGGTGCGCCAGGCCGTCACCGCCGCCTGGACCGAGTATACCGCCGCGCAGCAGCAGCTGACGGCCAACAGGCAAGTGATTGAGGCCGCGAAGCTGGCACTGAACGGTGTCATCGAAGAACGCAATGTCGGCCAGCGCACCACGCTCGACGTCCTCAACGCACAGGCGACGGTCATCACCGCCCAGATCAACCAGGCCGGTTACGAACATGATGTGGTGGTGGCGAGCTACGCCATCCTGCAGGCGACCGGCCGTCTGTCCGTCGACCGCCTTGGCTTGCAGGTAGCGAAGTACAAGCCTGAAGAGCATTACAACGCGGTCAAGGACAAGTGGTACGGCCTGCGCACGCCGGACGGCCGCTGAGGCGTTCGGCCAGGACTGGCCGTGTTCCCCGTTTGAGCAGGATCTTTCGCACTCGGGTTCAGATTGCGCTAATCTGTTGAAATCCCACAAGTCCCCAGATTGGGGATTCTCGTGCGGCGATCCGTCGGTTACGCTGTCGCCATGATTCGATCCGGCTCTGCCGGAGCGGAAACCCACAGGGGTCACAAAGGCGGCGGATGTGACGATGGCAACGGCAAGCAGCGCACAGCGCGAACCTTCCATGGAAGAGATACTGGCTTCCATCAGGCGGATCATCGAGGACAGCGACGGCGGCCGCAAGCAGCCGGGCGACGCCGATGAGCTGAGCCAGGATCTGGAGCGCGCGTCGAGCGCCTATGCGGCCCCCGACGTGGAAGCATTCCGTGCCGACCTGCATGCCGCCCCCGAAGGCAGGAAGCCGGTGACGCTGGCGGAAGTCCAGGCACAGTTGCCGGCGGCCGAGCCGGTGGTCGCGCGCATGGAAACGCCTGCGCGCCCCGATCCCAGCCTGGCAAAGCCATCGATGACACTTGCCGAAGTTAGCGCCCGCGTCGCCGCCGAGCCAATCACGGTTGAATCGCCGGGATCGCGTCCTGTCGCCGACGCTTCCATCGCCGATTGGCGTCGCGAGATCGCCGCGGTCGGTGAGCAGGCGAGGGCGGTGTCGGACCGGAGCGAGGCACGCAAGACGGCTGCCCAGCCGTCCGTGGAGACTCCAAGGGACGAACCGACCGCGAAAGTAGCCGTCGAACCCGAGCCGTCTCGCCCGGATGCAAGCGTGGTGCGGCCGGTGGCGGCCAGCGACGCGCCGCGTCCGGCGATCGTTTCCGAGCATACCGGCCGTCAGGTCGCGGCTGCCTTTGGCGAGCTTTCCGATGCGTTTGCCAGCCGCAGCAAGAAGACATTCGACGAGATGGCCGAAGAGATGCTGCGGCCGATGCTGCAGGATTGGCTGGACAACAATCTGCCGACACTGGTCGAAAGGCTGGTGCGCGAGGAGATCGAGCGCGTGGCGCGCGGGGCGCAGTAGCTCCCCATGCCGATTGCTAGAGGAAACGGCGCCTTCGTGGCGCCGTTTCTTTTGGTGGGGTCAGCTTGTTGGCAGGACGACGGATCGCGTTCCGTTGAAATGACCAGGGCCGCGCCTATCTGGTTGTGAGGGTCCGAGACAGCCCTTGCGGTTGACTTGGCCAAAACCTTCCGATTTACACCGGACCAGCAAAACTCCCGACAGCGCGGACCATTTTCCCATGCTTGAAAAGACCTACGACGCCAAAACCGTCGAGCCGAAGATCGCCAAAGTCTGGGAAGAGGCCGACGCGTTTCGCGCCGGTGCCGGCGCCGAGGAGGGGGCGGAAGCATTTACGATCGTCATCCCGCCGCCGAACGTTACCGGCTCGCTGCATATGGGCCACGCGCTCAACAACACGCTGCAGGATATATTGGTGCGCTTCGAGCGCATGCGCGGCAAGAACGTCCTGTGGCAGCCGGGCATGGACCATGCCGGTATCGCCACGCAGATGGTGGTCGAGCGCCAGCTGATGGAAAAGCAGATCCATCGCCGCGACCTGACCCGCGAGCAGTTTATCGAGAAAGTGTGGGAGTGGAAGGCCGAATCCGGCGGCGCCATCTTCAACCAGCTGAAGCGGCTCGGCGCCTCGGCCGACTGGTCACGCGAACGCTTCACCATGGACGAAGGCCTGTCCAAAGCCGTGCTCGAAGTGTTCGTCACGCTCTACAAGGAAGGGCTGATCTACAAGGATAAGCGCCTTGTGAACTGGGACCCCAAGCTGCTCACCGCGATCTCCGATCTCGAGGTCGAGCAGCAGGAGGTCAACGGCAATCTCTGGCACTTCCGCTATCCCATCGAGGGCGAAACCTTCGACCCGGAAAATCCGAAAACCTTCATCACCGTGGCAACGACGCGCCCAGAGACGATGCTGGGCGATACGGCCGTCGCCGTGCACCCCGACGACGAGCGCTTCCGGCATCTGGTCGGCAAGAACATTGTCCTGCCGATCGTCGGTCGCAGGATTCCCGTGGTGGCGGACGAGTATTCCGATCCGGAAAAGGGTTCGGGCGCGGTCAAGATCACGCCGGCGCATGACTTCAACGACTTCGAGGTCGGCAAGCGCCACAAGCTGCCGGCGATCAATATCCTGACCACGGAGGCGGCGGTAAGCCTCAGGGACAATGAGGATTTCCTTGCCGGTCTCGAGGTGACGCCGGAGCGCCAGCTTGTCTGGGACGAACTCGACCGCCTCGATCGCTTCGTCGCGCGCAAGAAGATCGTCGAGCTGATGGAAGAGGGCGGCTTGCTCGAAAAGGTAGAGCCGCATCGCCACGCGGTGCCGCATGGCGATCGCGGCGGCGTGCCGATCGAGCCATTCCTGACCGAGCAATGGTATGCCAATGCGGCGGAACTGGCCAAGCCGGCGATCGCTTCCGTGCGCGAAGGTCGCACGAACTTCGTGCCGAAGAACTGGGAGAAGACCTATTTCGACTGGATGGAGAACATCCAGCCCTGGTGCATCTCGCGCCAGCTGTGGTGGGGTCATCAGATCCCGGCCTGGTACGGGCCGGACGGGCGCGTCTTCGTCGAGAAGACCGAGGAAGAGGCGCTGAGCGCCGCGATCGAATTCTATCTGGCGCTGGAAGGACCGTGGAAGGCCTGGGTCGAGGACAAGCTGGAGAACTTCAAGCCGGGCGAGATCCTGACCCGCGACGAGGATGTGCTGGACACCTGGTTCTCATCGGCGCTGTGGCCGTTTTCGACGCTGGGTTGGCCCGACGAGACGCCCGAGCTGAAGACCTACTACCAGACCGACGTGCTGGTGACAGGCTTCGACATTATCTTCTTCTGGGTCGCCCGCATGATGATGATGGGTCTGCACTTCATGGACGAGGAGCCATTCCACACCGTCTATGTCCATGCGCTGGTGCGCGACAAGAACGGGCAGAAGATGTCGAAGTCGAAAGGCAACGTCATCGATCCGCTCGACCTTATCGACGAATATGGCGCGGATGCACTGCGCTTCACCCTGACGGTGATGGCGGCACAAGGCCGTGACGTGAAGCTCGATCCGGCGCGCATCGCCGGCTATCGCAATTTCGGCACCAAGCTGTGGAACGCGACGCGTTTTGCCGAGATGAACGAGGTCGCGCGCAATGACGATTTCTGGCTGAACGACGCCAGGCTGGCGGTCAACCGCTGGATCCTGACCGAGCTGACGCGCGCGGCGCGCGAGATCACCGACGGCATCACCTCATACCGCTTCAACGAGGCGGCGGGTGCCGCCTACCGCTTCGTCTGGAACCTGTTCTGCGACTGGTATCTGGAATTGCTGAAGCCGGTGTTCATGGGCACCGACGAGGCGGCCAAGGCCGAAAGCCGTGCCTGCGTCGCCTTCGTGCTCGACGAGATCTACAAGCTGCTGCATCCGATGATGCCGTTCATGACCGAGGAACTGTGGGCGCAGACCGCCGGCGAAGGCAAGCAACGCCCCTCGCTGCTGTGCCACGCCGCGTGGCCGTCGCCGGACTTCGAAGACGCCGAGGCTGCAGCCGACATCAATTGGCTGGTCGATCTCGTCTCCGGCATCCGCTCCGTGCGCTCGGAGATGAACGTGCCGCCGGCAGCCATTGCACCGCTCGTCGTGGTCGGCGCCAACGCTGTGACACGCGAACGACTTG